>JAPKEK010000414.1 GCA_028822125.1 Pseudomonadales bacterium
GCTGTTAAGTGCAATATGTCTAGCCCAGCCTGACCCGGTAGCATCTGCGCCCGCTGCCCCAGTCGACCTGCAGCCAGGTTTGGGCAATATCGAGACGGACCTGATATTGACCAGAAGTCGAACCCTGGTAAGTCTGGGGAAACGACGCGAGGCCATTGAACTGCTTGTGCCTGTCGCTACCAAAAACCCCCAAAACCGCGCGGTTGAGGAGCAACTGGTAGTTCTGTTATTAGACGACAACAGACTTGCTCAGGCAGAAAAAGTCGTTCTCGGTTCCTCTTCTGCGGAGGTCGTTCTAGCGCCTCTCCGGGAAAAGATCGAATCTAAGCTGCAAAGACTCCTGTTCAGTGACAAGCTGGTTACTGTCGTTGTTCAGAAGCGCATGGACCTGCACGATTTTGATACTGTCATTCTCATCCTGGATCGAGCGCTTACTGTATTCCCGAATAAAAAAGCCGATTTCTTTACCCTCAAAGGAGAAGCCCTATACAAGCAAAACCACCTCGAACTGGCAGAAGAAGAGTTCAGGAAGGCGCTGAATATAAACCCCCTTAACCCGGTTGCAAAAGGCTACGTGACGGAAATCCGGACCACTCTGGAAGCACAGACCAGCACGGCGCTGGCTGAATGGATCAGCATCGCAAAGGATAAACTAGGCGACTTTATAGTAACTTTCCTGGCGCTTTTTACTGCTTTCGCCGTTAATTCCCTGATCGCGCCAATCGCCTTGAGAATTCGCTTAATGCAGGCACGAAGATCTTTTGAAATGGGTGACTATGATGATTTCGCCGATTTGCTTGAGACCCTGTTGGACAAAGAAGATTTTAAACCGCTGCGACAGAACTTCAGGGCACTTTTACGCTCAGGTGATTACCATGACATACGTTCAATCTTCGAAAAGCATGTCATGACCCTCGAGCGCCTTCCCACACTCCTGAGAATACTGGAAAGGGAACATGAGAAATTATCGGGATAAACAATCCTGCAAACCCCACTGGGCCAGATTTATCAAGACAGCAGCCAGGGACAGTACACGAAATGCCAGGTCGAAATGCTAGGTAAAGAAGACTCAGATAAGCTCAAAGACCAGGCCGATTCTCTTTCCTGGTCAGGCCCCATCAAGTCTATTATCAATCCCGTGACCAATTTCTATCACGTTTCAATGGAGGTCATCGGGCTCATATCCGTTGCCTTGCAAGCCAGCACGCTGTTACTCAACAAAAGACGCCGCCAGCTGTTCTTTTCTCTGTTTCAGCGCCAGGTTTATAACGCGGGTGTAGCGGCCCTTTATATCAATGGCGTTATTGGTATCCTCATTGGCACACTGCTCATATCCAGACTATTTGATTACCTTCCTCGCCAGATTATAGAAGACCAGTTTGGCCAGATATTCATGGTCGTGGTATTCAGGGAATTGGGCCCGCTGATATCAGGGATTATCCTCATTGCCAGGTCCGCCACCGCCATTACCGCCGAGATTGGTTACCTGCGCTTGCGTCGGGAGTTCCAGGTTCTCAATGGTTTGGGCATTAATCCGGTTTTCCTATTCCTGTTACCTGTTTTTTTTGCCTTTCCGGTCTCGCTGTTTCTCATGTTTATCTACTTTGACGTTATCGTCTATCTTTCCAGTTTTACCGTAGTCTGGCTCTCAGACCCGAGTATCAGCTTCACCGGTCTGCTGACCAGCATACTCAGCCAGATTACCCTCAATGAGATCGCTATCAATGCCGTTAAGGCCATTTTAGGCGGTATGTTAATCGGTATCATATCCATTTACTTTGGTGCTAAGGTAGAAGACAGTTTTACTGAGGTCACTGAAGCCATATCAAAGGCAACAACTGCCCAGCTACTGGTATTTTTTCTTATTAATGTGCTTCTTTCATTGCTTGCTTACACACAGTAGGTTGCCATGCCACTCATCGCCAAAAACATTTATATAGAATACCCGGAAGCCATCGTCTTCAAAGACCTGAACCTTGAAATTGCTGATCAGCAGATGATCGCGGTAAAAACTGAGGTGCTCGATGGCGGCACTACCCTGCTAAAAGGACTGGCGGGTATGCTGGATGACATAGTCGGTGAGGTTCATCTGGACAGTATGGATCTGCTGAATATGAATGCTGCCCAAAGGGCAATGACTGTCGGATACGTTTATGAGGAACAGGGTCTGGTAAGCCTGTACGACTGTTACCAGAACATTGCCCTGCCCCTGCAATTTCATACCATGACCAGCGATGAACTTGTAGAAACGAGAATTTTCGATCTATGCGACCAGTTCAGCGTGGACAGAAAACTGCTGAACGAATATCCCCATGCCCTGAACGACGTTCAGACAAGGATGATGAACCTGCTCAGGGCTTTGGTCATACGACCTAAACTGCTGTTGATTGATGAATTAGAGGGTGGGATGTCAGAAGAGATTTTAGAGGCTACAATCCATAGCATCAGGGGAAAACAAGCGGAAAATTCAATGATCGTAATCATCACCACTTCTCACGATTTCCTGTTAAGTGAAGCTGACCGATCTTATCAGATAGAAAATAAATCCTTGCTCGAGTATCTCTAATGCCGACTACCGCTTATCGTCCATTCGAAGTGAGTTCCAAAGACAGAATTGTCGGCTTGTTCGTTATCGGTGCATTCCTGATATTACTGCTGGGTTTCATTATCCCCTTTATAAAGGATCTGGCTATCGATGACAGTTTATCGTTTCACACCATCATCGAACGAACTTATGGCATCGCCCCCGAGGCGTCGGTGACCCTTCGCGTGGTGACCGTGGGCTCGGTAAAAAAAGTAGAGCTCAATGAAGATGGTATGGTCAGGGTTGAACTCGCGTTATCGAAAAAATATCAGAGTTTTTATACCCGCTCCAGCCGATTAAGCGTTGATAGTGAATTAGGTGTCAATTCAATACTGACCGGTAGCGGCCTCATTTTAGATCCGGGGAAACCTGGTGAATCAGTATTAGCCAAAGAAGCCTTTATCCCCACTGATATCCCCCAGGGATTCAGTTCCATGCTCGAAGAACTGGACCTGACCCAACTGGCTGACCAGATAACCAGCATTGTAAATTCGCTAGAGTCCATTTCCATGGGTTTTGTCGACAATCAGGATAAACTTTACCGGAGCCTGGGAAATTTTGAAATGGCAACCAAGAATCTGGCGGCGGTTTCGCAGGAAATGCCGGAAATCTTTACCGCCATAGAGGTTAGCCTGGCCAGCCTGGAGGATACCTTGCAGGGCATCAACCTGATTGTTGATAATTCGACTGATGACCTGGCGCTAACCCTGAGCAATACGGCCAGCCTGACCAAACAGGCAACCATCACGCTTAGAGAAGCCGAAGTTATGATGGCGACTGGCCAACCAGCCCTCGAGCTACTGCCTTTTGTTCTGGAAACAACAGACAACACGCTCAGGAGCGTAGACCAGCTGAGCCAGCAACTCAGTCGGTCCTGGCTATTTG
>JAPKEK010000415.1 GCA_028822125.1 Pseudomonadales bacterium
TGAAATAACCGATTGAAATGTAAGACCAGATATCCCTGTTAAAATCGATGAGGATAGTATTAATTCTGCTTAGCAGTTGGAAAAGTTCACTGATGTAGTCATGCGGTTCAATCTGCGTTGTGTAGGGATTCCAGGCAAGGCCCAGGGAAGTGACAAATTGCTCGCTGATGCTGGGCCAGTCTACCTCGGGATAGGCGGCTACGTGAGCGTTGAAGTTGCCTACAGCGCCATTGAATTTTCCCAGGTACTCGCTGTTTTTCAGCTGTTGCTGCTGGCGTAGCAGTCTGGCGACCACATTGGCCAGTTCCTTGCCTACCGTCGTTGGTGATGCGGTTTGGCCATGGGTGCGAGCAAGCATTGGTTGAGCCGAAAAAGTTTCAGCCATCTTTGTGAGTTTGTCGATCACGGCCTGGATGGAAGGCTCAATTATCTCAGAAAACATGGTCTTGAGCATCAAAGCATGGGCCAGGTTATTGATGTCCTCAGAAGTGCAGGCGAAGTGAATAAATTCTCTTGATTCAAGCAGACCAGAGTTTTCCGATCGAACGAAGGCTTCTCGAACGTAGTATTCCACGGCTTTGACGTCATGATTAGTTTCTGATTCCAATTGCTTAATCCGCTCGGCGGCTTGCTCATCAAAGCAGTCGATAATGGCTTCAAGATGCTCATGGCTTTGCGCATTAATGACAGAGAGTTCCTGGAATTGCGGTTGCCGGGCGAGAAACTGCAACCAGCGAACTTCTACCAGGACTCTATATTTAATGAGCCCGTATTCGCTTGCATATAAACGAAGCTTAGAAGTTTTTCCCGCATACCTGCCGTCGATAGGAGAAATTGCAGTGAGTGTCGTTAGTTCCATAGCAGTGAGTACCTAGTATTAATTATTGGCAATGGTTTACATCAGGTGAGAGTGTTACCTATTTTGCTGTTGAGATTTGTAATTTTCTGCCCGATTTTAGTTGCGTTAATGTTCAGTGATTATGAATGAAAGTATTCTATTGGTCGGTTGCCAGCAACAGAGCCTTAACCGGTGTGATAGTGCTTTTGATGTAAAAATAAAATGCCCGGAACCTGACCCTGTCGCCGACACCTAGTTTAACTTGATTTCATCCAAAATAGGCTTCCGCCTAAAAAAAAGGTGCCACCGTCGTCCGCCTAACTGTTGCCACAGCATTGCAGCACGTACACCGGCCAGCAGCAGGGTCCTGATTTTGCTTATGTTAGATGCATTCTGCAGATGTTCTGGCACACCCCGTATGATGATTCTGGGTTGTAGTGAACTCAGCCATTGCTCGTAAAGATCTGCAAACGATAAAAAGATAAAGTCATCGGTCTGTTGCTTTTCAGTATTCATAGCCGACAGCTGTGCTGAAAGCTGGGCAATGCCTGTGCCCATTTTGCGCATATGAGACTCTGTCCTGGTAAACGCAGTCGTGAGTAGCAGCAGGCGATTAACCATTAACATGACCTGTCGATCCTCAGGTTCTGGCTGCGTCCAGACCTGTTTCAGTCGCCGACGGCCCAGGCGGATCTTGTCACCCTGGTTAAAGATATCCTGTAGTGTCGCAGGATTAGTTGCAAACAGGCTTTGTACACAAGCATCCATTGCATCGACCGGTGCCATGCCGGTTCGTGCGATCGCCATGACTAGACTAGCGCTTTGTACGACACTGGAAAGGGCCAGAACACGATCGGCGATACTTGCTTTCACAGGTTCTTCCGGACCGTCGAGATAATACCGCCGCCGAGGCAGTGATCGCCTCGGTAAAAGCAAGCCCATTGGCCTGGCGTAATGGCCCGTTGAAGGTGATTGAAGGATACTTCCAGATGATTTTCCCTGGCTACAGCAACACAGGCTTGATCTGCTTGTCGGTAGCGCACTTTGACTGCCAGCCCTTCTGATAAATCAGGTTTCGAATTGATCCAGTGCAGGTTAGTAACGGTCATAGCAGAAGAAAACAGGGCGGGGTGATCATTGCCTTGCGCTACGATGAGCTCGTTATTGCTGAGATCTTTTTCTACCACATACCAGGGCAATTCCTGCTGACCTTTTATCCCACCGATGCCTAACCCCTGGCGCTGACCAATGGTGTGATACATCAGACCCTGATGGTGACCTAACGCAACACCCTCTACAGACCTTATCAGACCTGGGTTCTGCGCCAGGTAGGTCTTTAGAAAATCGCTAAAGCGACGTTCGCCAATAAAACAGATGCCGGTAGAGTCTTTTTTTCGATAATTTTCGAAACCCTGATCAAGGGCTAGGTTTCGGACTTCATTTTTTTGCAGGGAACCCAGGGGGAACAGGCAGTCCTGGAACTGATGCGCGGATACCGATTGGAGGAAGTAGGACTGGTCTTTGTTGCCATCAGCAGCTTTGAGGAGCTTAAGCTGCTGGCCGTTGCTTCTTTCAAGGCGAGCGTAGTGACCGGTGGCAATACGCTCTGCACCCAGTAGGCGTGCGTAGTCCAGAAATACATTAAATTTAATTTCCCTGTTACAAAGCACATCAGGGTTGGGAGTCCGCCCTTGTTTATATTCTGCGATAAACGCTTCGAATACATTGTCCCAGTACTCGTTGGCAAAATTAGCTTCATGTAATTTTATGTCGAGTCTATCGCAGACCTGTTGCGCGTCTGCCAGGTCCTGCTTGGCCGTACAATACTCGCTACCATCGTCTTCTTCCCAGTTCTTCATGAACAGACCTGCGACCTGGTAGCCCTGCTGTTTGAGAAGGAAGGCTGCGACGGACGAATCCACGCCGCCAGACATGCCTACTATGACCTGGGTTTTGATGTTCATGACGATATCGATAGCTTAAAGATGCCATTTTAAGCGAGTCACTCATTAAATCCTATGGCTGTTTTACTTCGGTATAGGCGCTAAGCGGAAATAGCTGGCCATTCAGGTAATCCTGCAGGCAGGTTACAACCAGCGGGCTACGCAATGGTTTGACTCGGATATCTTCCATGCTCAGCCAGTTACAGCCGATGATATCTGAATCCAGCTGGTCGCTGATTTGCTTTATTGGTTCTGCCAGAAAGGTAAAGCGAAAATATAGAATATCGTCTTTTCCTGAGTGGTACTGATAGATGCCGGTCAGTGCGGAGAGTTCTACCAGCCAGCCGGTTTCTTCTTTTACTTCGCGGAGCGTTGCCTGCAGCAGATTCTCGTGGGGTTCCAGGTGGCCAGCGGGTTGATTATAAACTTCTGCCTGGTTGTTTATCTCTTTGACCATCAGAAATTGATCATTACGCGGTACAATAGCAGCGACGGTGATGTGTGGTGGCCAACTCATAAGGTCTCCATGGGTCACGATAATTTTTTCAAGGAGCCGCATTATGCCTGAAAATGATCTGACTCATATTGATAGGGACGGTAATGCCCGAATGGTCGATGTGGGTAACAAGCATCAAAGCCAGCGCAACGCC
>JAPKEK010000416.1 GCA_028822125.1 Pseudomonadales bacterium
GATAATGCCGTTCGCGTTATCATTTTCATTGGCGAAGGACGCGCGTTCTGTGCCGGAGACAATTTAAAAGGCTACTCTGCAGCACCTCCAGATTCAAAACTGCTGCCCAGTATCCCACCCGGGCATGATAACGCTCTGGGCACCTACAATTCACTGCGGCATATCTCCCAGGCGCTCAACCTTACCATCAGAAAGCTTGACAAAATCACTATCGCCGCAATCAATGGCATCGCAATACAGACAGGGCTTTCACTGGCCCTGGCCTGTGATTTCAAGATCGCAGCTGACTCTGCCAGACTCGGATCTGCCACCCTTAGGTTTGGGCTACTACCGGATGAAGGTGGCCACTATCTTTTGCTGGAACACCTGGGTCTGGCAAAGACCATGGATTTCTTAATGAAAAAAACCATCGCCAGTGCAAGCGACGCCCTGGAACTGGGCCTGGTGAATGAAGTCGTTCCCCTGGCGCAACTTAAAAAACGGGTTTCCGATCTTGCTTTGGAACTCAGCCAGGGACCGCAGATCGCCATGCGAATGTTAAAGCGCTCACTCTACCAGGCAACTTCAATGAGTTTTGAACAGGCCTGTGAGGATATCGCTACCAGAACCGCAGTTACCGATCACCATGCGGACGCCAGAGAGGGAGGCTCCTCGTTTCGGGAAAAACGCAGTCCAGTCTTTAATCGCTGGCTAGAAGATGAATAATTTTGGTATGGTTCACCCCAGCTCAGGCGACCTGGAAAGTACTAAGCAAGCTTCAGGTCTACCGCTATACAGTTGCTACCACTATATCAGTCAAGGGAGATTGTTATGAAAATCAATATCGAATACTGCCTGCAATGAAACTACTTCCCCCAGGCGGTCAGTCTGGCCGAACAAATTGAGCAGGCAAGAGGTATCTCCAGCGATCTACAGGCAGGCTCAGGCGGTGTTTTTGAAGTATCCGCTGGGGACAAACTTATCTTCTCCAAGAAAGCCGAGAACAGGTTTCCTTTAGCCGAAGAAATCCTGAACAAACTTGACCCACTCATAGCCAATAATAACCGAGGCGAGTCTCGGTAACAGATACTGATAGGAATATAATCATGACAAAGGCCACAAAATACCTGCTTCTGCTGCTAGCCTTCACCCTGTTCGGTGTTCAGGCAGACGAGTTGAGCCAGCGGGTAACCAGGGTACTGAAAACCACCCCCCTGATCGATGGCCATAACGATATCCCCTGGCAATACCGAGTCAGAGCCAAGAATCATTTGAACCAACTCGATTTAGCGGCAGACCTGTCAAAGCTGGAAAAACCGACGCACACAGATATACCCAGGCTCAGGCAGGGTTTAGTTGGCGGCCTGTTCTGGTCGGTCTATGTTCCTGTTGGCGAGTATGGCGGAGATGCCCAGGATGTGCAGACCGTCATGGAACAAATCGACCTGGTCAAGCGCATGGTTGACCGGTATAGCGCTGATTTTGAAATGGCATACGACGCTTCTCAGGTCAGGGAAATACACAGTCGCGGCAAAATAGCCTCTCTCATTGGCATGGAAGGAGGACACTCCATTCATAATTCACTGGCCACTCTGCGCATGCTCTATGACCTTGGCGCACGCTACATGACACTGACTCACTCTAAAGGGCTGCTCTGGGCAGATTCGGCAACCGACGAGGCCAGGCATGATGGCCTGACGGCTTTCGGTGAACAGGTTGTCCTGGAAATGAACCGCATCGGCATGCTTGTGGACCTGTCGCATGTTTCTGCAGCATCCATGCGGGATGCCTTAAGGGTCTCACGTGCGCCCGTTATTTTTTCCCACTCTTCGGCCTATACAGTGACCCAACATGCCCGCAACGTCCCTGATGATGTATTACAAACAGTAGCCAGAAGAGACGGTATCGTTATGGTCAATTATCTGACTTCCTATGTATCAGAGCCAATGCGCCTCCACCGAATCAAATACGAGCAGCATCGCGACAGTATCTCTTCGCAATCAGATCCAGAACAACTAGAGACCGCTATGAAGATTTGGCAACAACAACATCCTGCGCCCGTGGTCACACTGGCGGATGTAGCTGATCATATAGATCATATCAGGCAGATTGCCGGTATTGATCACATTGGCCTGGGTGCAGATTACGATGGCATGCCCCCTGGTCCGGTAGGGTTGGAAGATGTATCCACTTATCCGGCTTTACTCAGAGAATTACTGGCTCGGGGTTATAGTGACGAAGACATCGCTAAAATAGCGGGTGACAATATCCTAAGGGTGTTATCTCAGGCAGAAACTGTGGCAAAGCAAATGCAGAAAGCAAACGAACCTGCTGACCTGCTGATAGAAGAGACAGTGGCATCGTCAACAATATGACGACGCTGATCAACCTCCTCTTTTTTAGCCGGATCTGCAAGCATGAATACGGGCCTGATTGACCACCATCAGATTTTTTACAAGTAGAAAGCTTTAGTTTGGAGCAAAACAGCAGATGACCGAATTGACTCAATTTAGAAAAGACACGCGGGCCTGGCTTGAACAGCATTGCCCACCGAGTATGCGTACCCGACCAAAAAGCGATGTAGAAACGGTATGGGGTGGCAGGCGAGAACAATATCCCAACCCAGACGCAAAAACCTGGCTGGATGCCATGGCGTCCAAAGGCTGGACCTGTCCAACCTGGCCTTCTGTCTACGGCGGAGGTGGCTTGTCGATAAAGCAAAATCAGGTTTTACAGGAGGAGTTGGCTTCACTCAATGCCCGGCCACCGTTGATTTCTTTCGGCATTAGTATGCTGGGCCCGGTACTGCTGGAATATGGAAACGAACAACAGAAACTTGAACATCTTCCAAAAATTGTCAAGGGGGAAATTCGCTGGTGCCAGGGGTATTCAGAACCGGGCTCCGGATCAGACCTTGCCAGCCTGCAGACGCGGGCTGTATTGGAAGGTGATCATTACACCATCAATGGTTCTAAAATCTGGACCTCTTTTGCCGACAAGGCTGACTGGATTTTCTGCCTGGTACGTACAGATCCCCTGGCATCGAAACATATGGGCATCAGCTTTATTTTATTCGATATGGAAAGTGCCGGTGTTAGCGCCAAACCAATAAAACTGATTTCGGGGGCATCTGTCTTCTGCGAGACTTTTTTCGACGATGTTGTGGTGCCAAAAGCGAACCTGGTCGGAGACGTCAATGGGGGCTGGACTATTGCCAAAAAACTACTCCAGCATGAACGGAATATGATCAGTGGGATGGGTACGCAAGGAAGGAGTAACCCGAAACATTCACTGGCTAACCAGGCCAAGCAATACCTGGGAGAGGTTAATCATAAAATTGCTGACAGCAGCCTGAGGGACCAGGTGATCCAGTTTAACCTGAACAGCCAGGCTTTTAGACTAACGCTGCAAAGAGCTTCTGCCGAATCAAAGAGCAGTGGTGGGGCAGC
>JAPKEK010000417.1 GCA_028822125.1 Pseudomonadales bacterium
TTTTCTTCATTCTGGCACCCGTGTTTTGGTTTGAGTAAATCTGGCTGCCGGCAAGGACAGCAATCACTCATAGCTAGCCTTCAAGCGTATGGCTTAGCTAGAATCAAGCATAAGATCAGCATTTCGTAAAAGCTAATCTAAAATATTATAAATAGATCATACCTCATTGAAAATATTCTAATTAAATATATTTTTGTTGCCTAATTACCCTTGAAAAGAGCAGGTCTTTTTTCTGTGTAAGCGTTGATAGCCTCATTGAAATCGTTGGAATTGAACAGATTGACCACGCTCAGCAATACATGATGGGAGTGACTTTCAAAGTCCTGGGTCAGGCCATGCCGGAACAGGCGCTTCATTTCCTGAATTGCCAGCGGGGCATTGGCAGATATCTTCTCCGCCCATTGCCGGCATTCGTCTATCAGAGACTCGTGCTTGACCACTTTGTTGATGAGGCCGAACTCCAGCGCTTTCTCGGCACTGAGGGGGTCGCCGAGCATGGCGACTTCACAGGCTTTGGCCCAGCCCAGCAATCTGGGTAGATACCAGGTACCACCGCTTTCTGGTATGACCGCCATTTTAGCAAAGCCGGGCAGCAGTTTAGCCTGGTCAGACATCAGGCGCATGTCACAGCCTAGAGCAAGATCCAGGCCATAACCGGCGGCTGGGCCATTGATGGCTGCAATGACAGGCGTATCCATGCGCTGAAGTGTAACCGTACAGATTTCCCTGGTTGAATAATGGTTTGCACCTTTATTGCCCTTGAAAGCACCCGCGATACCTTCACCAGTGGCTGCCTGCTTAAGATCCAGGCCAGAGCAGAAAGCCCGCCCTGCGCCGGTAAGCACAATGACCCTGACATCGCTGGCATCATCGGCTGCCTTCAGCGCAGTATTAAGCTCAGTCAGCATCTGTGGCGTTATGGCATTCATGACGCTGGGCCTGTTTAGCGTGATGCAGCGTAGGTGGCCCTGGGTTTCTACCAGTAGGGGTTGCTCTTTCATGTTATCTCCTAGTCGATGGGTCGACTTAGTTGTAATTGGCTGTGCTGGCGGACCGTCAGCTGCTCCGCTGCGTTGCCGTAGTGGATGGCAATTCTAAGGAAGCCTTCCCAGTCAATAAAGCCAATCCATTGCCCGCTGGGGACGTCAGCGTACTGCTGACCCAGGGTGATCCTTATTTGCCGATTATCGGTTTGTAGTAGAAATTGATCGGTGCTGACCAGTCCTAACTGATCGAGGTCTGCCTGGGTAAAAGAGGTATTCAGGTTGCCATACTCAGGAGCGATGTTTCTGATATGACCCGTGATAGTCAGGTTCTGGTCGGCCTGGGTAAAAAGCCCTGCAAAAAAGCACCCTAAAATGAGCGCTAACCTGCAACCTCGTTTGATGGTCATGCTATCTGGAGCCCTGGCCATCATCGATTTTGATGACCGTGCCCGTGACGCATTCGGATGCCGGTGAAACCAGATAGAGAAGCGTGCTGTCCATCTGGGCTGGGTCACATATGCGTTTTCTGGGAAAGCCGATGCTGATATCTCCGATTCGTTCCAGCATGCCATCCATCATCTCGCTGGAAAATGCGCCCGGTGCAATACAATTGACGTTAATGGGAAAACGTGACCATTCAACCGCATGCGCTTCGGTCATCCTCGCCACACCGCATTTTGTGGTTGCATACAGTGATGCGGCTGACTGGGCTGTGGTATTAAATGCAGCCATGGAAGCAATATTTACGATTCTGCCGGCCAGCTTATGTTCGATCAGGCGTTTTGCCACTTCGCAGGAGAGAATCCATGGGCCAACCAGATTAGTGTCAAACACCGCATCAATGAGCTCGTCGGTCATCCTGACAGCGCGTTGTGCATCAGGGATACCGGCATTGTTGATTAACAGGGTGACGATGCCAAGTTCTTGTTCGGCCTGGCTTAATGCCGCGCGGATACTGGCTCTGTCGGTCATATCTATCGCAATCGGGGTACAGATGCCGCCTTCATCTCTGATTTCATCGGCAAGTTCATGGAGCTTTTGAACTCGCCGCCCGGTCAGCGCAACTTTGGCACCACAGGCAGCCAGCACCTTGGCAAAGCGCTTGCCCAGACCGGATGTAGTGCCGGTAACGAAAGCCACCTGACCTGATAAATCTGTTGAGAAATGCGGTAGAGGGAATGCTGACATATTCGGTTTCCTATTGTTGAGCCGGTTCAAAATTGATCGTTTTGGAGTCTGCAGACCCGCTTAATTCGACCTCCAGATTACCTTGTCTGAGACTTCCTGGATATCCCTTAATCCACAAAAAGCCATGGTTAAGTCGAGTTCGTTGCGGAGAATGTGCAGGGCCTTTGTAACGCCGGATTGTCCCATGGCGCCCAGGCCGTATATATAAGATCTGCCAATGAGCGTTGCCGTAGCTCCCAGTGCAAGCGCCTTGAAAATATGCTGACCGCTACGGATGCCGCCATCCATCCAGATTTCACAGGCTTGATCGCCAATCTGGGAGACGATTTGGGGCAGGGCATCAATGCTGGCGGGTGCCCCGTCGAGTTGCCGACCACCGTGATTTGACACAATGACAGCATCCGCACCGGCATCTACCGCCATTTGAGCATCTTCCGGATCAATGATGCCCTTGATGATCAGCTTGCCTTGCCATAAATCCTTGATCCATTTGACGTCATCCCAGCTCAGGGCAGGGTCGAACTGTGCTGCGGTCCATTGGGACAGTGAGCTCTTGCTATCGATACCTTCAACATGGCCGCTGATATTGCCGAAATCGCGACGGCTCGTTTTAAGCATTTCCAGCGCCCAGCCGGGCTTAGTGGCCATATTAATCAGATTGCGCAGGGTCGGCTTGGGTGGCGTTGACAGGCCGTTTTTGATGTCTTTATGGCGTTGGCCGAGAATCTGCAGATCAACGGTCAGTACCAGGGCGCTGCATTGTGCTGCACTGGCGCGAGCGATAAGCCGTTTAATGTAATCCCTGTCACGCATGACATATAATTGAAACCAGAAGGGTTGACCTGTGCTTCTGGCTACGTCCTCTATGGAACAGATACTCATGGTGGAGAGGGTGTAGGGTACGCCAAACTGCTCAGCTGCTCTAGCAGCCTTAATCTCGCCATCAGCTCTTTGCATACCAGTGAGGCCCACCGGGGCAAGGGCGATGGGCATCGTCACGCTCTGGCCGAGCATGGTGGAGGCTAAACTTCGATTTTCCATATTGACCAGAACTCGTTGTCGGAATTTGATTTTTTCAAAAGCGGTGGTGTTATCCCGGAAGGTGCTTTCAGACCAGGAGCCGGATTCGGTATAGTCGTAGAACATCCTCGGTATTTTACGTTGGTAGAGGTCTTGCAGATCTTCAATACAGGTGATGATGGTCATTGTGTTGTCTCTTGGAGTTACCATGTAATGGTATCAGGGTTCTAAG
>JAPKEK010000418.1 GCA_028822125.1 Pseudomonadales bacterium
AGGGATAGCGATCAACTGATCTTTACTGACCAGAACAGGCAAACGACTGCGAATCCAGGAAGGCACCGATGCTTCTCTTAAGATGTCATTAATTTTCCGGCGTTGGTCGCGTAAAATGACCTCTCCGGGTTGTTTCAATCGTAACTGCGGCGTACCCAGGTGCATTGGCAGGCCACCAGAGTCCACTTTGTCTCTGGTTATCCGTATGCCCTCTATATCCAGAGCCTGGGCATCTTTCGGCCATTCAATGGGTTGCCAATCAACTATTGTCACTGTCTTAAGCAGGTAGATCCGTCCCTTAAACCGGCGATACTGATAACCTTTGAGATTAATCAGGGGAGACTTATCAGGTTCTGCACCCTGCATGTCTGCCAAGCCCTGTCTGAGATGCTTTCCCGAAGGTAAGGCCACACCCTTATCCGATAATTGTGTGCGCAGCAGATTCATCGCCCGGGCTTCACCCAGCATCTTTAATGCCTGTAGAGAAATTCCTGATCGGTCATCCTGAAGACTTTGAAGATCTTGGCGGGCCAGTTGATGGAGTAACTGACGAGCCTGCACATCTCTGTGAAGACCCGTCAACACCTTCGACCTGATATCGGGGAACCGTGAAACCAATAGTGGCATGACCCTGTTACGAAGGAAGTTCCTGTCAGCCAGATCAAGCGCGTTACTAGGATCCTCAATCCAGGATAGATTCTGCTCCAGGGCATAGCTTTTAATGGTAGTTCTTGCAGTCCCCAGTAAGGGCCGACAAACCATTGCGTCTCCCAGCCTGCGAGCTCGTGGAATACCCGTTAAGCCTGGTACCTCGCTACCTCTCAACAAATTCAGGAAGGCTGTTTCCAACTGATCATCTAGATGATGACCCAGAACCAGCAGATCATGCCGTTTCAAGACATTCTGGAAAGCCTGATATCGACTTTCTCGGGCATTCGTTTCACCGCTGCCCGAGGCAGCAACAGTCACAGCAATTGAGGCGAAGGGAATTTGAAACTGTTGACAGATATCAGCACAGTGCAATGTCCAGGTTTCAGATTCCGCCTGTAAACCATGATCTATGTACAGGGCCAGCATCTCCGGTCGATCAGCTTGATTCACCAACAGATGGAGCAGCACCGTCGAATCCATACCGCCGCTAAACCCAACAACCCAACGTTTAATATCCGCCGAAAACAACACGGCAGAGGCTTCTTGATCCAAATCCAGATTAGCCACTTTCGCTAACTGCTCAGTCCGGTATAGTCGATACTCACTTCATCACTACCGAACTTATCCCTGAGCAATTCAAGGAGATCATCATTTGGATTCACTCGCCATTCGTCACCCAGTACTATTTCCGCACAGGCATTGGCGCTGGTGTAATGGATCACGACAGGACAGCCATTGCGCTGCTGCTCTTTGTATGGCGTCAGCACCTTAGCAAGGTCACCACTCAGGCAAGCTTCCGGAACATTAGAATTAATCCGAACTTTCAGACTTTTCGCATATTTCCCGCGCGCTTCCACCAGATCATAGATTTCACTTGACCTCATCCGCAGGCCACCGGAGTATTCATCAACACTGACAATGCCACGCACAACCAACAATGCATCCTTGCGGATTTTATCTCTGCTTTGTTCAAGCAGGTCCGAAAAAACAGAAACATCGAGCCTGCCACTGCGGTCATCCAGGGTGGCAAACACGATCGCACCCCGCTGGCTTTTCATGCTCCGCACTCCCACTACCCAGCCAGCAACCGTTTGCTCGGACTGACTGGCTCTCAGCTCACTGATCCTGCAGCCAGCTAGATGCTTTAACTCTGGCCGATAGACGTCAATCGGATGACCCGTCAGATACAGACCCAGGGTTTCTTTTTCCTTGGCTAACCTTACCTGCATAGACAAGCCTTTTACCACCTGTCGAGACGGGTGGCTAACATGACCCTCCACTGGATTGAAACTACCGAACAGGTCGTCAGTTCCCGATTCGGTATTCCTGGCATCCTGCTCAGCCATCTTTACAGCTTCTTCCTGATTGGCATAAAGCAAGGCGCGTTTATAGTCGACCGGGCTACCCTGCTGGGCGCCCTGCTCCGACACCAGTTCATCCAGCGAACCCGATCCAACTAAAGCATCTAGTGCTCTTCTATTGATTCTTCTTGGATCCACTCTCTTGCAGAACTCGAACAAATTACTGAAGGGGCCATCGTTGTGACGAGCCTGAATAATAATGTTTATGGCGCCTTCACCCAGCCCCTTTATCGCACCCAGACCGTAAACAATGCGATTATCCGTCTTCGGCGTGAACCGAAACTCGCCTTTATTCACATCCGGCGGCGCCAGATCCAGCCCCATTTCTCGACATTCTTCTACGTTAGTTACAATCTTATCGGTGTTCTGCATATCTGCGGACATCACCGCTGCCATGAAATCTGCCGGATAATAATGCTTCAGCCAGGCAGTCTGGTAAGCAATCAATGCATAACAGACAGAGTGCGGTTTATTAAATCCATAGCCTGCGAATTTTTCCATCAAACCAAAAATATAATCAGCCTGCTTTTCGCTGACACTATTCTTCATCGCTCCCGCAATGAATACCTCTCTCTGCTGAGCCATCTCTTCCGGTTTCTTTTTGCCCATGGCCCTGCGCAGCAGATCTGCATCTGCTAAAGAATAGCCCGCTAATATCTGCGCTATCTGCATCACCTGTTCCTGATAAAGCATCACACCATAGGTATCTACCAAAACTTCTTTAAGACTCGGGTGCAGATAATCTACTTCATCAATTCCGTGTTTTCGGCGAATGAAGTCATCTGCAAGCTGTAACGGCCCGGGTCTGAATAAAGCTACCAGGGCGACTATATCCGCAAACTTGGACGGCTTAACCCGTTTCATCAAATCCTTCATTCCTCTAGATTCAAGCTGAAAGACCGCCGTTGTCCGGGCTTCACGTAGATTTTCATAAATAGCTGCATCTTCAAGATCCAGCTTATCGATATCAACCTGAGGCTCTCCCGCTACCAAGGCTCTGGCGTTAATCGATTTCACCGCTCTATCAATAATAGTCAGCGTTCTAAGGCCAAGGAAATCAAATTTAACCAGGCCAACCTTCTCGACGTCATTCATATCGTACTGCGTCATATGCGCGGCACTGGCTTCATCTTTATAAACTGGCGTGAAATCCGTTAATAGCGTGGGCGCTATGACCACACCGCCGGCATGTCGACCTATATTTCGTGCCAACCCCTCCAGTTTATAAGCCATTTCCATAATTTCTGCGGCTTCACTGCTCTGTTCCACAAACTCGACCAGCAGCGGTTCTTCTTCCATCGCCTTAGCCAAGGTCATGCCAGGTTCAAACGGTATCAATTTAGATAATTTATCGGCAAGGCTATAAGGTTTTCCCTGAACTCTTGCAACATCTCGGACAACGGCTTTTGCT
>JAPKEK010000419.1 GCA_028822125.1 Pseudomonadales bacterium
CAACCGGGGCTCGATCCTCAGCGGGTCTGTTGCCTCTGCGAGTGCTGTACCAGCCGAGTAGGGTCAGTAGCCATGCAGTCAATAAGCCAATACTCAGCCATTTCCAGATTACTGGGCTGTCATTCAGCTCCGGGACTGGCCCTGCCGGATCAGCCTTATCCTGAATAACAGGGGAGGCAGGTAGCGTCGAAGCCGATGGCTTAATTTCTATCGTTTGTGCTGGGACAATGGCCGTTTCCTGGCGATCAAGCTGCATATTCCACCAGGGGATTCGGATTTCCGGCAGTGTCAGTTGACCTGCCTGAGTCGGTACTATACCGATGGTGGTGCGACTCAGGGTATTGATGCCGGCGTTGGATTCTGTGTCTTCAATGATGGCTTGGTCTACATATATCTTAGCGCCAGGCAGGTCCTGGAGATTGATTTCTGGTAGCAGTACACCAGAGACACCATCCATGGACAGGCTGATGACCTGATTGAGTGGGTCTCCGACTTTTATGAGTCCTTCAGGAAGGTTTAACTTACTTTTGGCGCTCAGGTTCTTGCCGGGAAGCCAGTGGGTTCCACTGAAAGCCTTAGGGACAGGTTTTACCTCGATAGTATGGCCCGAAGAGATGGCGCTGACTCTTTGTCTGGCCGAAAATAATCCCCCCCGACCGCGAGTTCCCACAAAAGTTTCTCTGGGTAGAACCAGCGAACCGCTTTTCTGTGGGAAGATGGCGTATTTTTTTTCCAGCACGTAAAAACGCCGATTATTCAGAATAGTTTCGTAACGTTTTTCTTCTTCAAGAATTTCGACTACTGCATCTTCAAGGGTAGGTGCCGCCGGGAAGTCACCGGAGATTGAGTCAGAATAATATAACCGCACGGAGTATATGAGCTGTGCCTGTACATAAGTGCTGGTGGAATCCAATACGGTTTCAAAAAACAGGACTTCCTGCATTTTCTGACGCATGGCGTTGGTTTGTTCGATGACCCGAATTGTGATCGGCTGAGTCTGTTCATTGTTGATGGTCAGGCTGGGTATTTTCAAATTGCCCAGACGCTTTGGTCGCAGGTTCAGGATATAATCCACATAGGCACGGCTGGTCTGCTGGCCATTGACAAAGGTATAGGAAGAGTTTTGATGGCTCTGGTTATTAACGATGTCAAAGTCTTTTTCCAGGATAGAAAAATCAGGTTGTCCGGGTTGGGAGTCACTGACCCGTATGGTCAGAGTTAACAGGTCCAGCTCAGAAATCTGGGTCCGATCAACGGTTGCAGTTATCCCTGCCTGGGCCTGGCTGACTGCCAGGGTGAGGACTAATATAAACCAGTTAAGTGATCTCATCACGGGTCACCAATTCCTTTCATAATCTTTTCGGGTAATTTTTCCCTGGCGGACGCGGTCATCAAACTGTTTTTCAAATTTTCTCCTCAGTAATCCGCCAGGATCATCGGGTACGCGCCGCAGCCATTGCTGCAGGGCCTGTTGTTCTTCAGGGCTAAGTTCACTTTCCTGCGTTTGCGCCTGCTGCTCTTTCTGTTCAGCTTTCTGCTGCTCTTCGCTCTGCTGTTTTGACTGTTCCGTATCTTCCTGCTGCTCAGGTTGGTTTTGCGATTCTGTGTCCTCGCCTGCCTTATCCTGCGATTGTTCTTCCGGGTTCTGTGATGACTCGTTTCCTTGTTGGGCAGGGTCTTCATTTTCACTTTTCTGCTGCTCGTCTGAGTCTTGATCTTGCTCAGACTGCTGCTGTTCCTGTTGCTGTTTCAGCAGCTGTTCCACCAACGCCTTATTAAAAGCAGCGTCCTCATTACCCGGCTCTGAATTTAAGACCTGTTGATAGGTGTCGATGGCTTGCTCTAGTTTTCCCTGCCTGGCCAGGGCATTGCCCAGGTTGTAGCGGTTTTGCTGCGGCGCATGTTTTTCATACAGTTCCGATGCAGTATCGTAGTCCTCGTTACGGTAGGCTGCGCTTGCCTTCCATTGCGGGTTTGAGAATAGCTGGCTCGCCTGGGCATGTTCGCGGTTGTCAAAGGCTCTCTGACCCTGCTGGTCTTTGGTGAGCCAGATATCCTGCCACCAATCTGCATAGACGGGTTCAGACGGCGTGATAAGGATCAGCAGGGGCATCCATAACCATCCACGTCGGAATCCGGCAGCAGCCAGGGGTAACAGTAGCAGCAACAGGTAGGGGCCGCGCTCTATCCACAGGTCAAAATTCCGCTCCACCTCCCTGAAAATTTCTTCACTGAGAATGGTCTCTTCAGTCAGTAGATAATTGAGGTCATCATTGGTCAGAGTCAGGCGAGAAAAGCGAGCGCTAATCATCTGCGTGAATTGAAGCATCTCATTCAGGTTAACACCTGGAATGATGAGGTTTCCGGATGGGTCTTTCAGATAGCCACTGCCACCAGGCACAGTCGCTGTGGTAATTGGTGCTCCCTGGGCTGTACCAACGGCCAGAATAGAAAGTGGGAACTGATCACGCAGCTTATTAGCCACACTGGCTGTTTCGGCGCGGTCACGAATCTCATCCGTGACAACAAGGATACGGCCCGATGAGATACCTGCAGCCGAGAATAATGTATGGCTGAGTTCTATGGCGGGCGCAAGTCGGCTCCCTGGAGCAGGCATGATTTCAGGTACTAACGAGGGCAGTATTGATATAATCGTATTGGTGTCGTCTGTCAGAGGAACGACGGTATGGGCATCACCCGCAAACACAATCAGCCCAGTGACCCCTTCTTTTCGAGTTCGCAGTAGATCAGTTAGTTTGCGACGTGCTCCTACCAATCGAGTGGGTGCAATGTCAGTTGCATGCATGGACCAGGTCAGGTCAAGAATGATGACCAAAGCATCTTCTCTTTCCAGGATGGGTTGGGCGGCCTTTTCCCAGACCGGTCCGGCCAGGGCGAAGGTTGCCACCAGCCAGCCCAGGGCAAGCAGGTAAAGCGGGTTTGCACCTGGCTTGGTATCAGGTTGCCTTAGGATATGGGAGATGAGTAATGGATCGATGACTTTTTCCCAGGTGGTACCTTTGGCTCTTCTTTGCCACAAGCCAGCTAATAATAGCAATGCTGGCAGCAGAGCGATCAGCCAAAAGGGCCTGAGGAAATGAAATTCGGCAAGCAACTCGTTCATTAGTTTGGGCTTCTTGCATTGGCAGATTGAGTGATAGATTGTTGCCGCTGCCAGCTGAGCCTGGCGATATAGTATGTAAACAGGTGTTGCCCCGACAATGCAAATGACAACAGCAGTGCAATGCTGAGTGGCCAGAAATAAAGTGATTTCTCGGGTCTGAAGGTTTCTTGCTCGATTTCTATGGGTTCAAGTTGATCCAGCGCAGCATAAATGCCGATTAGCTCAGCGGTGGATATGGCGCGCTGATAAATACCGCCAGTGAGGACAGCGATTTCAGTCAGAGACTGTGTGTCCAAC
>JAPKEK010000420.1 GCA_028822125.1 Pseudomonadales bacterium
CATTAACTGCCAGAACCCACCCTTCAGCCCACTGAGCCGAACCTGGGAGCTGGGCAAAGCACTGCGCAGGGCAATCGATATTGCGCCTGAAAGAATTGCTTTGATTGGCACTGGCGGATCCTCCCACTGGCCCTGCACACCAGACTCAGGGAAAATCAATGAAAGCTGGGATAACGAGATGATTAACCACCTCATCAATAAGCGTAAAGAGCCTCTTTTAGCCTATACAGATGAAGCGATTTATCAGCAAGCTGGACCTGGGGGGTATGAAGTTCGCACATCGATTTGTATTGCCGCTGCCACCGAAGAGCAGACTGGAGAAATCTGGTTCTTCGCTCCCATACCGATTTTCGCCACTACCTGCTGCATTACAACGCTGTATCAACTAGAGTAAAAAGCCTGACCCGTTCCAGCTTCTCCCTGCTTATTACTCAAATCGATATCACTTAGGCAGTATGCGATCAGCCTATTTTAATACGAGCGGGCAAAACTCTCTTCTACTTGGGTGTGAATATACGTAGAAACACATCATCATCGTTAAACATCAAATGTTTGAGCGCGCCAGCGGCATGCACCAGCGTTACCACAATGACGGTCAAGCCACTGTAACCATGCACGCTTGCACATATTTCATGGAGAACGGGATGCCTATCAAAAGGGCCCGGTAGGCCAAACCAGCCAAATACCTCGATCTCATAACCGCCGGACCAGACCATTAGCGGACCGGTCAGCAGTAGCACTGCAATTGCAAGTAACAGTACGGAGTGAGCCAGCTTCGCGACCTTGTGATCCAGATCACTTTGATTCTCTAGCCTTGGATGGCCACTTTTTACACGCCAACCTATCCTTAGCCACAGAAATACATAGGCGCTGACAGCAATAGAAATATGCAGACTAATCTGCTGTCGCTGTTCCTGCTGGGTATCAAGTATTGAAGCAGAGTCAGCAATGAACCAAAGTGTCAGGACAATGCCTGTTGTGAACCAGTGCAGCATGATAGAAACCCAGCCATAACTGCTTGGGCTATCTTTGAATTGCAAATCTATCTCCCAGGTTGCCGGCCGCAGGATATCATAGATTAACAACGCCTGGGTTAAATATCAGGTGACAGGCTTCGCAGGGAGGGTAGAGCTCGTAGCCCCCTTTTAGGAGTCTATCGATGTCTTTATCGCGCGCTGCCTCAAGAGAGTCTCTTGCCGCCTTATCCAAGGCAAAAGACAAAGCCTGCCAGTTAGGATCCTTGACCCATCTGTTATCATCAGGGCCCGTACCGCCAAGATCCATCAGGTATCTGCCTGCAATGGTTCTGATAGCCGCATCCTCAAGTATCTGCCATTCCTCTTCGGTCTAGGGGTCGTCTGCCGCCCAGAGCATGTCTGATGCCGGGACTATAATGGACTCCATCACTTCTTTAATGGTCAAAGCGGCATGAGAATTCGTTTCTGCCTTGCCGCTAGCCCAGGCAACTAGAACCAGTCCAATCGCTAGAATCCTTATAGGCAAAAGATGAGGCATAACCTTCACTCTCCAGTAACGTTACTTGGTGGGCGTCAGGACAGTCTACATCTGGGGCCCTATATCAATATACCCATGACTATCAAAGTTCCCACTGATTTGCACTTTGATATTTATAGGTCGGGTTTCCAGGTTCAAAAAATACCAGCCATGATCACCACTGAAGGGGGTTTCGAACTGACCTGATTCCCCTGTGCCTTCCTGTGTTTCCAGATACCTGACAACTATTTCCTCTTCACCGTCTTCTCCCACAACTAGCGTGTGGCCATGAAGGTCAGCGTAAACCAGATCGGAACCACTTTGCCAAAGGTAAGACAGCTGGGCATTTGCCTGCATTTTTAACTTGAATTCACCCTGCCCATAGGGCTCAAGTACCAAATCCACATCGAGAAACTTAAGCGGCGGCTGGTAATTAATATGCAGTGGGCTGGGGGCCGCAATTACGTTCTCTTCGGTCTCAGAGTTAACGTTTTCTACCGTAGCCTGGTGTGAAAGCCCCCTGATCCCCAGGACTGAGCCTACACCCGTCGGATCTATGTCATATTCTGCTGGCAGTATAATCGTTAGCAGTAACACTATGGCTATGAGAGCTGCTATAGAAGTATTCCTGATCAACTTATCTTTAGGAATGGAAACATTTTCATTAGACATCTTAATTATCCTTGTAGTACCAGGTAACCGGTTAGTTGGTAGCCCACCAGGACAAAACCGGCCACCATTAATAGAGTATTAGCCAGGACCGTATTACGTTGAAACTGATTACTTCTTCTCAACAGGCCAAACACCATAATTAAAAAAGTCAGTGCAACCAGTTGCCCTAGTTCCACTCCCACATTAAAAGAGACCATGTTGGCTATCAGACCATCCTGGGAGATTTTCAAATCCTGCAACTTAGTCGCCAGGCCAAGGCCATGGACCAGTCCAAACAGAAAAACAGCAACCCGCGTATCCAACCATGAATTAAAATAGGCACGAAAGCCGCCCAGGTTTTCAAATGCCTTATAAACAACCGACAACCCGATGATTGAATCCACCAGATAAGGATTGAAATGCCAGCCTGCCAGTACTCCCCATAACAGGGTAATACTGTGCCCCAGGGCGAATAGACTGACAAACACAGCTACGTCACGAATCCGGAACAGGAAGAAAATAATACCTGCCAGATATAGCAGGTGATCAAAACCCGTCACCATGTGTTTTGCACCAAGATAGATATAGGGTATGACTTGAGCGCCACTGCTATGTTCTAAAAAAGCCTGATCACCACCACCAATTTTATGAGCCGACACATTCAACGCAAATAGCAAGAAAAATGATAGCAGCGTTACTGCTACCAATAGACCGTTAGTTTTATCCTGGCGTCTGATCATGTGCTTTATTAACCTTATCCCGTGCCAACATAGGGAATCATTCGACCACAGATTAGCACGCCGAACCACAATACCAGAGACGTTGAAGCGATGAATTTAGCGAGCGCAGGCGGCGTGTTGGGATCTAGCCAGGTATGCATTTTCCTATCGACCTTGAAATAGAACCAGAGAACATTAAGACCTGCCAGGATAATCAATGCAAACTTGATCTGGAATCCAATGTTTATGGCATAACGACCCGGGTCCCCAAAGAAAAATAGTATGCCAGAAGTAAGATTAATACCGAACCCAATAAACACGATGATTAACAGTTTGTGCGTGGCCCTTGCCGGTACCCGGGTTAAGAAGCCCATATACCGTAAATCGATAACCAGTAGGCCACCCAATAGCAGAGTAAGCCCAGTAAAGTGCAGTATTTCCAGAATCACCCAGGTCCAGTTCCAGCTCAACACCCATCCATTTAAGGGTGTTGCGACAGCCCAATCAACCAGTACTTGTAACATTATTATGTTCCCTTTATTGACAGCAATTAAT
>JAPKEK010000421.1 GCA_028822125.1 Pseudomonadales bacterium
TTGCGCCCATGATATTCATCATCCTCGCAGCCGGTATAATCAGTATACCGCCCGGAATCAGGGCAGCTAGAATACAGCCCAGAGACGCTCTGGGGAGTCATTAGAAATGCTCATTGTACGCCTCGCTTGGAGAAACCTGTTCCGGAATATCAGAAGAACGGTGCTGACCTGTCTGCTGATTGCAAGTTCACTGCTCACGATCATTCTCATGGATGGGGTGATGCTTGGCATGATCGATGTGATGATTGGCAGCCTAACCCATACGCTTGAAGGTGAGGCCCAGATTAACAGCAGAGGTTTTCGAGACGATTTCGATCCCAGCATCCGTATCAACAATTATCGGGAAATTCAAAACGAACTCGTGCATGACCCGGTTATTCAAGGCGCCTCAGCACGAATCATTGTTGGCGCAATGATTGCTTCTAGCTACAATAGCGCTGGCGCCCTGGCCTATGGTGTGGACGCGGCGTCTGAGAAAGACGTCAGTAAAATTGAGGAAGCTGTTTACGCGGGTCATTTCCTTTCCGGCCAGGAGCGAGAAATCCTGTTGGGCCGGCCCATGGCAGAATTACTTGAAGTTGAACTGGGAGACCGCCTGGTGCTGACCTCGTCGACCGTCGATTCTAAAGAAATTGTCCAGGAACTATTCAGACTGAGCGGACTGTTTGAATTCGGGCCAGAAACCCTGGATGAGAATCTGATATTTATCAACCTGGACAAGGCCCAGAGTCTTTTCGAGCTCCCGGGAGCTGCACACCAGATCGCGATTCGTTTTAACCGACCGGAAATGGCAAATGACCCAACGCTTAATATCTACAAATCATTTAACAACGATCAGACTGAAGCCAATGGCTGGCTTGCACTGCAACCCGCCATGGGCGCTATGCTTGAAATGACCGGTTATTCCACCCTGATTATCGGTGGCATCCTGTTCTTACTGGCTTCGCTGGGCATAATTAATTCCATGTTCATGTCTATTTATGAACGCATTTACGAATTTGGGGTGATTAAATCAGTTGGTACTCGTCCAGCAGAAATTATTAAACTCATTCTCACCGAAGCTTTTTTCCTGGCTCTGATCAGCTGTGTTTTTGGGGTCATACTGGCTTACTTTATAAGCTCTTATTTTTCAACCAATGGCATTCCAATGGGAAGAATGGAAATGTCTGGAATCGTACTGGATGGCAATATGAATACGATATTAAAACCCTACCAGTTCGTAAACTTCCCAATCTACGTCACCCTGCTCACCCTGATAGCTGCAATCTATCCCGCTCTGTTTGCCTCTAAAATCGTACCGACCGAAGCATTGCAAAAAGCATTGTAGGAGAACTTTATGATACCCCTAATCAATACCGTCGCTCTGAGCAGAATTTTTGGTACAGACGAGGCAAGGGTAAAAGCCCTCGATCAAGTGACCCTCTCAATTGAACCAGGTGAATTCACAGCGATTGTCGGACCATCGGGGTCTGGAAAGTCGACGCTACTACATCTTATAGGGGGGCTGGACAAACCAGACTCTGGAACAGTGGAACTCAATGGTACCAATATTGCAGACATGTCAGGCAACAAGCTGTCTGATTTCAGGCGCGACAACATCGGCTTCGTTTTTCAGGCCTACAATCTAATTCCCGTCCTTTCCGCCGCAGAAAATATCGAATACATCATGTTACTTCAGGGGATAACAGCCGTTAAACGAAGAATCAGGGTAAAGGAGATGCTGGACATCGTCGGTTTAGCTGGCATGGAAAACCGCCGACCTGCTCAATTATCCGGCGGTCAGCAGCAACGGGTAGCCGTTGCCAGAGCAATGGCCTCTAATCCTTCTATCATCCTGGCAGATGAGCCAACCGCAAATCTGGATTCCAAAACCGGCATCAGTCTGCTTAATGTCATGAAAGAATTAAACCAGAATAGAAATATGACTTTCGTCTTCTCAACCCATGATCAAAAGATCATCGAACGAGCCAGGCGACTGGTCTATCTGAGAGACGGAAAAATCGAAAAAGAAGAAACCCAGTAACGACGTGGGCCTACCTTTGCCTAAACCAGTAGCAGGGCTGGTTACCCTGCTCTGGCTACTTACTGCAACCGTGCATGCCCCTGCCAGCGAGCTTAACCTTCAGGGCTATATCAAATCCTATCTGATAGCCCAGGAAGGACAGCCGAATTCTTTATTCACCCTACCCAGCCTGACTAGGTCGCAGAATAACATTCGACTGATGCTCGATATTTTCAGTTCACAGACCGTCTGGCAAATTCATTACGAGGTAAGTCCGTTACTGTCTTCCCGTGCCGGGAATCCACTTGCCACAAACACCCTGCCAACTGCACCAGGCTATCGCCTAACCGACCTTGATCCCCTGCTCGGGGCATCCGGGAACAAACGATCAGTCCTGCAAAACCTGGATCGATTAAATGTACAGTTTCAGTTTGCAGATGGTGACCTGACCGTAGGCCGCCAAGCTATTACTTTTGGTTCTGCCAGGATGATAAATCCAACAGACGTATTTCTACCCTTTAACCTCGGTACTCTGAATACTGAATACCGCGTAGGAGTCGACTCAATCCGCTACCAGAAAGCCTGGGGTGAACTCGGCGAACTGGATGTCGGCCTGGTTTTTGGCGATGACGCTCAGAGCAGAAACTCTGCTGCATTCGTCCAGATAAAACAGAATTTTCGCGGCAAAGATTTAAAATTCAGCTTCATCCAGTTCGCCGACCAGACGCTGGTTGGCGGCGGCCTTGAAGGCGCATTGGGAAACTTCGGGGTCTGGCTGGAGATTGCATCGGTCAGCGGCCCAGATGATTATACGCGGGGCTCGGTGGGTGTGGACTATGCGTTCACAGCAAATACTTTTGCGATGGTGGAGTACCACGTCAGTAGCGCAGGAACAACTGATACTGAACTGTACCTGAATCACTTTGAAAGCCTTGCCTTTAAAACGGGCGGCGTGTTCCTGCTCGGCAGACATTATATCATTGCTAACCTTGCCCAGACTTTTTCTCCCTTATGGCAGGCATCTGTACAAACCGTCCGAAATCTCGACGATCATTCATCGTTCACCGCTCTGTCTGCCAATTACAATGTTGCAGAAGATATCTACCTGGACTTTGGTATTTATCTGTTCCAGGGTAAAGGCTTTGAAGTCAACGACACGCTGGGTTCAGAATACGGCGCAACTGCCAATGCTGTTTATACCAGCATCCGTTTTTATTTTTGATCCGTGCCTATAACCGGGAGCAATCTCTGATCTGGGGAACCAACCATGGCCTGGTTTAACTGATCACAACGGTACGTTACTGTACCTGTACAGATAATAGCGGAGTGAGACCCCATGCCGGATCGTCCTACCTCTGATCCTAAGCAGTTCATTCAATCGGCCCCGGTCCTACAGGTCGCTGACGTTATTGAAACC
>JAPKEK010000422.1 GCA_028822125.1 Pseudomonadales bacterium
GCTTCAGGCCAACTTGGGCTAAGGCCGAGGCACACTTGGTACCGCAGTCGATAAGCAGGTGATCATTACCTTTAACCACCAGCACATTTGTTTGGTGTAAAGTAGTAGCAAATGCAGATCCACAACCCAGCAGTAGCAGGTTCAGTTCACCCTTATTTGTGAGTTGAGTCTTATTGGTGGGATGTTTGGAGATTTTCATAAAGCCACTCGCGGGTTAATCATTTCTGCTGGTCGCCCTAGGTTGAAGTCATTTAGGAATTTCCGTACATGCTGGGCTGAAACATCGGGCACCTCTTCCATAGGGAGGTGGCCGACCTCAGGGTAAACAATCAGGTGGCTATTGGCTATTACCGAGGCGAAGCGGTGGCCATACGACAGGTCGATCCAGTGGTCTTCCCGACCCCAAAGGATCAAAGTAGGGTGAGGTAGATGGCTGGGATCTAACCTTTCAGAGGGTGCACTCTGGTGATTTTGTGTTCGGCTTAAAATTGCCTGTCTGGTGCCTGCTCTTAGATTAAGATCGACATACCTGTCAATGAGCGCTTCAGTTATGGTTTGCTGTTGATGATAGGCACTGGCTAGTCCCTGCTTGACAAGATAATACGGATTCAGGTTTGCTGCTATGGCTCGAAACCAGTTTTGCCCGAGTAACCGTGTGACCAGAGGCTTTCGTGAGTCGCTGTCATTATCCTCGGCAGTCGTATGCCAGTGTGCGGGCCCTGAGCTATCGATTAGTATTAATGCCGCGATGCGTTCTGGATATTTCAGGGCGTACCGCCAACTGACACCGCCCCCCATTGAATTGCCACCGATGGTGAATTTACTGAGCCCCAGATGCTGGCTGACTGCGTTAACCACATCCAGTTGCAGACCATTGGAATAATCGCCACTGGGAGTAGCGCCGGTCAGTCCGTGACCCGGTAAGTCGAGGCTAATGATGCGGAATTGATCGCCCAGAATCCGTGACCAGCTTTCAAATGCGTGTAATGAGGAGAAGGCGCCATGCACTAACACTATGGGGTGACCGTTTTGGTTGCCTTCATCACGGAAATGAATACGTAAGCCTTTTTCGCTGACCAGAAATTGCGATGCTGGACTACTATAACGAGCATCGACAATATCCCTGGGCAGGTCGGGAGAGTACATGTGCAGGCACAGCATACCGAAAAGAGCAAGCAGGATAAGGCCTGTGTACTTAAGGTAGAGCATGTAAAAACACTTCTAAGGCGATTCTTTGAAACCCTATGATAACCAACATGACTGTGCAGAAACAGTTGGGGTTTGCAGGTTTGATGTCGTGCCTTAAATATCATTTCGGGAGTGAATCCGATACTATTTAAGAAAACGAAAGCGGAGCGAGCGAGTGAACGAAACTACTGCTCAGCAAACAAGTGGGGAAAGTTCAGCCAGGCAGTTGATTCTAGCGGGTATTCGATGCCTGCAATCCGATCAGTTTGAGGGGTATTTTGAGTTGTTTTCGGAGGATGCGATCTGGATGATGCCATCGAGATTCGGTGATGTAGGTATTAATGAAGCCCGGAAGTTTTATAATTTTACGCATAAATTCAGTTTCGAGCAGGAATCTACGATTGAGGAACTGCGGGTCTTTGATGACTGGGGGTTTGCACGATTGAGTTTCGATGGTTATTTAGTCGCTAAACAGGATTCCGGAGCGGCGCCCATTAGATCCATCAGTCGGCATCTATGGATTATTGCCAGACAACCGTCAGGGCAATGGAAAATTACCCGTGATATGTGGAACAATCCCCGCGATAGTCAAAGCCGCTAAATTAATCCCATATTGATGTTTTTTCTTGAGGAGCCTCTTTGAAAGGTGTACGACCGGATATCGCCGCGATGCAGCAAAATGGCATTACAGGGCTTGCCACACCCAGACTGGGTGATCCTTGCGTTATTCCTCTTTGGTTTGGTGAGGGTGATGAAGCGACTGCGGGTTTTATTCGTGAGGCAGCATCAGACGCATTATTAGCCGGTGATACGTTCTACGTTAATACAAGAGGAAAACTCGAGCTTCGAACCAGTATTGGTGATTACCTGCATTCAGTCTATGGATTGAGAATTGATCCGAAGCGTATTTCAGTGCCTGGGTCCGCCATGATGGGTGTGACTATCGCTGTACAAATGGCCCTAACCCAAGGAGATGAAGCGCTGCTGGTTGGCCCATACTGGCCCAATATTGAAACGGCGTGCAGGGTCGCCGGTGCTGATATCGTCACGGTCCGGCAGCATGAAGGTGCAACGTCCTGGGATTTGGACATGGAGGCATTGTTTGCCGCTGTTACGCCAAAAACCCGATTAATTTATATAAATTCTCCCTGCAACCCCACAGGCTGGATAATGAGCCGTGGCGAGCAATCGGCTCTACTTGAGTTTTGTCGTGAAAAATCAATCTTATTGCTGGCTGATGAGGTTTACCATAGGGCGGTGCTTAATGCTGCTGTGGCCCCTTCTTTTCTGGACCTGGCAAGGGATGATGATCCCATCGTGATTGTCAATGGTTTTTCAAAAGCCTGGGCGATGACGGGCTGGCGGGTAGGTTGGGTTGTGGCTGCCAAGGCTATGGAGACTCAATGGGCCGTGCTGTCAGAATGCTTCAATACCGGCAGTGCTCCTTTTGCTCAACAGGGTTGTATTGTGGCTCTGGAGAAATCCGAATCAGTGATTGAAGCACTTAATGTCAAATACCGGAAAGGTGCAATACTGGTGAATGAAATTCTAGCAAGCTGTTCGAGAATCCTATTAACACCGCCTAAGGGCGCATTTTATGCTTTCCCGAAAATTGATGGTATCACCTCAAGTCGAGCGTTTTGCCAGGGGCTTCTTGATCACAAGGATGTTGGTGTAGCACCCGGATTTACGTTTGGCCCAGGTAATGAACAATATATTAGAATCTGTTTTGCTCTGTCCCACGCGCGGCTGCAGGAAGGGTTAGAGAAACTGGTGCTTTTTGCAAACAGTTACAAGGAGTAATGATGGAAGTTTACGATTTTGCTATTGGTCAGACTAATCCTGGAACCTTCCCGGTGGATGCGTTCAGGGATGCCGCAATTGCTGCGATAGAAGAAGAGCATGACGCTTTTAACCGTTATCCTGGTGGGAAAGGTCATGCTGGACTCCGGCAATTAATGGCAGAACGTGAATCTCAGCGGGAAGGTGTGCCAGTTGACCCGCAGATGATCGCCCTGATGAATGGTTCCATGCAGGCTGTTACCCTGGCGGGACAGGCATTGATGCAGGGGCCTGGTGATATTGTTATTACCGAGGAGTATACCTATAGCGGCACCATCAGTGCTTATAAGGGCATTGGGCTAACTATGGTTGGGGTCGCCATGGATGAACAAGGTATGCGTATGGATGCGCTGTCTGACACCTTGCAGAAGTTACAGATCTGG
>JAPKEK010000423.1 GCA_028822125.1 Pseudomonadales bacterium
GTCCCGCATGGTCTCCAGTGTTTCCATGGTTACGCCGGCGCGAATAAAAAAATCGCTCATGTGCCATGATCCACCTTCCTGCATCATATTGCCCATGACTCGAGCTTGATAATACTCGGAGTAGCTCATCAGCAGAGGGGCTCGCCAATAGTCAGATAAGAATCCAGCCTGGCCGGTATGATCAGGGTGCATGTGAGTGCAGATGATCTGGCCTACTGGTTTACCTCCTAGTCGATCGGCGAATATTTGCTTCCATAGCTCGCTCGTTTCTTCGCCGCGAATACCGGTGTCGACGATTGTCCAGTCCTGGTCGCCCTCGATGAGATAAAGGTTGATATGGTTTAATGACATAGGTAGTGGCATGCGCAGCCAATGCACACCTGGCGCTACTTCCATTGTCTGACCGGGACCAGGCGTCGACGCAAATGGATATTCGAGAATATTGCTGACGTGATTCATGCTTGATTCCGAAATAGGCCTATCATACAGGAATATTTAATTTATTCCGGTTTACTGCATCTCATTCGTCGGGTGAATTTCATTAAATAACAGGATCAGGCAAATCTACATCGAGAACATAGGTCGATCCTTTTCTTCGCAGGTAGCCCGCAGTGGGTGTGGCGAAATGGGTGCCTATGATGAGCACGTCACTGCCACCATATTTTGCCAGTAAAGATTCTCTTGTCTGCCTTGAGGCGACCTGGTCATAATCGGCGCTACTGCTCCACTGTGCTTTTTCAATCTGGCAGGGATGATGAATACTGTCTCCGGTTATCAGGGCATGCTGGCCTTGTGATTCAAGATGAACGCTGACGTGTCCAGGGGTGTGCCCAGGGGTGGCTTCAAAGTAAATGCCGTCGCACACCTCAAAGTCCATAGGTACTAGTTTTACCAATCCAGCGTCGAATACTGGTTTTACCGAATCCTCCAGCAAGCCGTTGTTGAGCTGATCGGGTTCAGCACTTTGCCAGTATTCATACTCTTTTTTACCCATGAGGTATTGCGCGTTTGGAAAGGTCGGGGTCCATTGGCCGTCTACCAGCATGGTGTTCCAGCCGACATGGTCTACATGTAAATGCGTGCACATGACGGTGTCAATATCGAAACGATCATAACCAGCCTTCTGGAGATCTTCGAGAAAAGGCAGTTGCAGGTTACTCCAGTTAGCAATACTTCTTTTTTTATCATTACCAATGCAGGTATCGACTATCATTTTGCGATCAGGTGTTTCAATTACCAGGGCATGGATGCTCATTATCAATTGCCCTTTCTCGTTAGCAAAATGAGGTTGCAGCCAGTGCATCGGCAAGATCGCTTCAGGAATTGCCTGTGGTAGGATGAACCGAGTCCCCCCGGTTACCTGCATTTCCACGATTCGGGTGATTTTTATGTTGCCGATTTGCCAGCTGTTCATGAATGTTCCTTAATAATCGGGTGATGGCTTTACACTCAGAGACTATTTAATGTCTACGGCGGTTGCTGAATGCCGGCGCATTGCTAACAGCGTTAAGCCGATCATCTCTGGGTTCCTGAATGATCAGCTTTGATGTTACGGGCAGTTCATTGGCTGGTAGTCTATTGCACAGTGCTGAACAGTAAACCTTCTTGGTTTGAGTCGCGTAAAATTTTTTTAATGCATTGATTTTGAGGGTGAGGTAATAGGTTGGATTGCTGACAGAAATTCCATAGTGGCTGCAAGTAATCATCTGGGTCGCCTCCGAGGGTAAGGAGCGGGTCCTTAGGTTGTTACAAGGGCTGGCCTGGCGCCTTGTTTAGTGTCAGGACGGGCTCATTAATAGTCACTGCCAATCGCATGGATGAGGTCTGCTGCTTCAGCAAGTGTATCAGTTCGTTCGCGCCAGTTTGATCCTGATGTACTGATACGTAAGGTATTGACGCCCGCACCAGCATAAGTTTTAACCCGGTCGATGATCATTTGACGACTACCGATCAGGTTGGTTTTGAGCACCAATTCATCAGGAACCGCTCGAATGGCTGCTTCTTTTTTTCCAGAGACCCATAAGCGTTGCACTTCTTCGGCAGTGTCGGCATATCCGGCTCGACTGAAGGCATCATTGTAGAAATTAGTTTGCGCAGAGCCCATACCGCCCAGGGTGAATGCCATAGCTGGTTTTCTGGCTGCGACAAGGTCTTCAACATTCTCGCCAATTTCGAAACTACCGCCTACCTGAATGTCTATATCGGCCAGGGTTCTGCCGGATTTAGCCAAACCTTCTAGTAAAGGTTCAAGGAAAATATTTGCCTGTTCTGGTATGAATGAAGTCCCTAGCCAGCCATTTGCTTTCTCTCCGGTCATGGCCATTGCTCTGGGGCCAAGCGTGGCTAAATAGATGGGTAAATCAGTCTGCGGAGGTTGTGACAATCTAATGGCTTTACCTTCGCCACCGGGTCGAGGCAGGATGTAGTGCTTGCCCTGATATTGGATTCGTTCGCTGCTTAATCCTAGTTTAATAATGTCAACGCACTCCCGTAATCGGGACAGAGGGTGCTTGAAACTGGCGCCATGCAGACCTTCAACAACCTGGGGGCCGCTAACCCCCAGACCTAGAACAAATCGATTATTCGATACTGTACGTAGACTCTGTGCAGTCATGGCAATCATGGATGGAACTCTTGAACTGATCTGGATAATACCGGTTCCCAGTTTGATTCGGTTTGTTTTAGCCGCAATATAGGCCAAGGGTACCACCGCATCCATGCCCCAGGCTTCAGCAGACCAAAGGTAATCTACCCCTATTTTGTCAGCCTCAACGGCGTAATCGACAATTTCGTTCCAATCGTCCCCATTGTAATATGCGCTACCAATGCCTATTGCTATTTTCATTATCCTGGCTCATTGACTCCAAGGTCTTAATATAGCGTATTTTGGTCGTGAAATTGAAGGTAGGCCAAAATAACGGCTGGTGTTGCATGATGTGACGGCTCAATCGCTTAGTCCGTTTCACATGACCATAAAAAAACCCTGCCTGAGCAGGGTTGTTTTTAGCGCAGCCCATTGAACCTAAATTCACTGTCCTGCACACCTCAGGTCGAAACCTGAGTCGAGTCCCCGATCAGGGAGCGGCCCTGATCGTGCGACTCTGTCGAAAGCTGGTTTGCCTTTTCCGCCAGAGTTTTTCACCGAAGTGTCCAAGCTCTTGCTTCCCTGGTTTCCTCTGCTCTCTGGTATCCAGCTTGCCTGACACGTTTCTCAAGCCACCTTCAACCGTTTCGCCGTTCCAGCGTTATTTACAGACGCCTTGCTACGTCTCGCAGATTCTTCATGATCCCTTCAAATCTGCAGCGGACTTCAGGTTCGCCACCCCTCGAGAGGTGAACGAATCGTTTTCACGAATACTGTCATCCTTAAGCCGCGAGTGTCTCAGCGACCCCGACCCGACACGGGTC
>JAPKEK010000424.1 GCA_028822125.1 Pseudomonadales bacterium
AGGCTATTCGTGTGAGAGGAACTGTTATAAGGCTCCCGTTTTAGCCCCGTCCTTGGCTACTCATTGGTGGATAATTGGCCCACTATCTGAGATTTGTTGGTGTTTACCGATAACGATTGATCAGATCCTTGGCAATTACCGTCTGCTGGATTTGTGATGTTCCTTCATAGATCCTGAACAGCCGTACATCACGATAGAACCTTTCGATACCATCATCTTCCACGTAGCCTGCACCACCAAAGATCTGAACGGCACGATCGGCTACCCGGCCAACCATTTCGGTGGCAAATAGCTTGCAACTGGCTGCCAGTACACCGACGTTTTCGCCTTTGTCCCGCCGTCTTGCGGTTTCTTCCACCATACAGGCGGCGGCGTAGGTTTCTGTCTGGCTATCAGCCAGCATGGCCTGAATGAGCTGAAAATCAGCAATTGCCTGGCCGAACTGCCGGCGATCTACAGCATAACGAGTTGCGTCTTCGATCAAACGCTCTGCAATACCAACACTGATGGCGCTGATATGCAGCCTGCCTTTATCGAGTACTTTCATGGCGGTGGCGAAACCGACATTCTCCCTTGCGCCGACCAGTTTGTCCTGGCCGACACTGACATCATCGAACATGACATCACAGACAGGCGCACCTTGCTGGCCCATTTTCCGGTAAGGACTACCCAGGGTGATTCCAGGCAGGTTCCCGTCAACCAGGAAAGCAGAGACCCCCCGGGCGCCTTTTTGCTGCGTATGGGTACGGGCAAACACAGTAAAAAGATCAGCGCTGGGGGCATTGGTGATAAACCGCTTGGTGCCATTGATAAGGTACTTATCGCCCTGTTTGCTGGCGGTGGTTTGTACCGATGCGGCATCGGAGCCTGAATCAGGTTCGGTCAGACAGAAAGAACCTATTATCTCTCCTGTGGCCATCTTCGGCAGGTAGTACTGTTTCTGCGCTTCCGTGCCATCTATGACCAGGGATTGCGAGCCTATACCCACGTTGGTCCCAAAAGCGGACCGGAATGCCGGTGAAGTATGACCGAAGACCCTGGCGACAGCGACTTCTTCACTCATGTTGAGACCCAGGCCGCCATAGGCTTCCGGAATGGTCAGGCCAAACAGGCCGAGCTGCTTCATCTCGTTGATAATGTGGTCGGGAATCTTGTCATCCTTGCCGACTTGCGATTCAAGGGGACGAAGACGCTCTTTGACAAAACGTTCGAGAGTATCAAGTAATAACTGCAGGGTTGTTGAATCTATTGTCATCAGATTGCCTTATTAGAAACCTTGGAACTAGGCTGGCCCATGACTTAGGAATATACTCAACCCAGAACCCGTTATTGTACGGCTGACACGAACCAACCTAAAGAGGAAAATATGGCAGGATTCAAATGGGATGATCCTTTTTTACTGGATGATCAACTGACCGAAGAAGAAAGACTGATAAGAGACACAGCGCGCGATTATGCGCAGGACCGACTGATGAGCCGTGTGCGGCAGGCTTACCGGGATGAGTATTTTCACCGTGAAATCATGACCGAGATGGGTGAGCTGGGCCTGCTGGGCTCAACCCTGCCGGAAAAGTACGGCTGCTCGGCCGTGAACTATGTTTCCTATGGGCTGGTTGCCAGGGAGGTTGAGCGGGTAGACAGCGGTTACCGTTCTGCCATGAGTGTGCAGTCTTCGCTGGTGATGCATCCCATTAACGCCTATGGCTCAGAGGCGCAGCGGGAGAAATACCTGCCCAAGCTGGCAACGGGCGAATGGGTCGGCTGCTTTGGCCTGACGGAGCCAGACCATGGCTCAGACCCAGGCAGTATGATCACCCGGGCCGAAGCCACCGATTCCGGGTATCTGCTCAACGGTGCAAAAATGTGGATTACTAATTCTCCCATCGCTGATATTGCCGTGGTCTGGGCAAAGCTAGAGGGTAAAATCCGCGGTTTTATAGTCGAACGGGGAATGCCCGGGTTTGAAACACCAATAATAGAGGGCAAATTCAGTCTGCGCGCGTCCGTTACGGGTGAGATTGTGCTCAGCGATGTCGAGGTGCCTCGAGAAAACCTGTTACCAAATGCCAAGGGCTTAGCCGGTCCATTCGGTTGTCTGAACAAGGCCCGTTATGGCATTGCCTGGGGTTCCATGGGTGCGGCTGAGTTTTGCTGGCAGGCAGCACTTGATTATACCCTGCAACGCAAGCAGTTCGGCAGACCACTGGCGGCGAACCAGTTGATTCAGAAGAAACTGGCGGATATGCAGACGGAGATATCGCTGGGACTGCAGGGCTGTCTGCGAATGGGGAGAATGATGGATGACGATGACTGTCCGGTTGAGCTGATTTCGCTGATGAAGCGCAATAATTGCGGTAAATCCTTGGATGTAGCCCGCAATGCAAGAGATATGCATGGCGGTAACGGTATTTCAGATGAGTATCATGTGATTCGCCATGTCATGAACCTTGAAACGGTGAATACCTACGAGGGCACCCACGATATTCATGCGTTAATTCTTGGCAGAGCGCAGACTGGTATACAGGCCTTTACCGGCGTGTGAGATATCTCGCACACGTTACTCGGTGATATCGACTGGTTGGGTGTCTGCACTGCAGGCATTCTAGTCTCTCATGGTCCCGGGAATAAGCCCGGGATTGTCAAGGGCAGCGTAATACTCAGGGTTCTGTCAGCCAGGTTTGCAATGCAGCGCGTTCGATAACAAGCTCTGTGCAGGGGCTTTTGTTGTAAGAAGCTCTGCATCAGTAGCTTTGTGCTAAAAGCTTTGCATAAGAAGTTTTGAATAAGAAGCTTTGCATTAGAAGCCTGGTGAAAGATACTTTGTACAGGATGCTTCACGTCTGCAGATCTGTGATTAACGCGCGGCTCCAACAAAGCAATTATTGGAGAGCAACATGATTAAGGTACTTGTCGTTGATGATCACCAGCTGGTTCGGGTCGGCACCACCCGCTTACTTGAGGACCAGCCGGGTATTACTATCGTAGGTGAAGCGGAGAGTGGTGAGCAGGCCATCGATCTGGTTAGAAGCCTGCAACCGGATGTAGTCCTGATGGATATACAGATGCCGGGAATAGGGGGGCTGGAAGCGACCCGTCGCTGCCTTCGAATCAAGCCGGAAGTAAAGATTATTGCCCTGACTATGCACGAAGCGGAACCGTTTCCGACGCGACTTTTCGATGCCGGGGTTCGCGGCTACCTGACCAAACAGACCGATCCCGTTGAGATGGTCAAGGCCATCAAGCGTGTGTGTGCCGGGCAGCGCTATATCAGCTCGGAGATCGCCCAGAACCTGGCTTTGCGTCCTTTTGGTGACAGCGGCCAGTCTCCTTTTGAGTTGTTATCCGGACGCGAAATGCAGGTAACCCTGATGGTAATCAAAGGTATGAACGGGCCGGAGATGGC
>JAPKEK010000425.1 GCA_028822125.1 Pseudomonadales bacterium
CTTTGATACTCGACTTCAACTCATTAGGACGCTCGCATGCAAGACTTTATCCGCGAAATGCCAAAGGCCGAACTACATGTTCATCTGGAAGGTACGCTTGAACCTGAGCACATATTTGCACTGGCTGAGCGAAATCAGATTGACTTGGAATACAAGACTCCTGAAGAGGTCATCGACGCCTACAATTTCCATGATTTACCGTCTTTCCTGGCCATCTATTACGCGGCCATGGGGGTGTTACAGACCGAGGAGGATTTTTTTGAGCTGACTTACCACTATTTTTTGCGAGCTCACCAGGACAATATTGTCTATGTTGAACCTTTTTTTGATCCGCAGGGGCATACCAGTCGTGGTGTAAGCTTTGAAACCGTTATCAACGGAATTCATCGGGCCCAGGTCGCTGCCAGAGAAAAACTGGGCATCGAATCAAATCTCATTATGTGTTTTCTCCGGGACGCATCGGCAGAATCAGCCATGCAGCATCTGCACATGAGCCTGGCTTATCGAGACTGGATTATCGGTGTTGGCCTTGATTCTGACGAAAAAGATAATCCCCCTTCTAAATTCCGCGAGGTATTCGCACTGGCCAGGCAGGAAGGCTACAAACTAACCATGCATTGTGATGTCAACCAGGTGGATATTGTCGACCATATCTGGCAGTGCCTGGACGATATTGAGGTGGACAGAATCGATCATGGTATCAATTCTCTGGAAGACGAGAAACTGTGCCAGGAAATCGCCACCAGGGGGTTAGGTTTGACGGTCTGCCCTGTGTCGAATCGTTTTGTGGTCCAGTCGCTGACCAGTCAGGAAATCAAGGCCATGCTGGCCAGGCGCATGAAGGTCTCTATCCATTCAGATGACCCTGGGTATTTTCGCGCTTATCTGACCGATAATTATCTGGCGCTGATTGAAGAAGCCGAATTCAGCCGTGCTGAGATTATGCAGCTTAACCGTCATGCATTCGAAACAAGCTGGCTTGAAGATGAGCAAAAACAATCCTATCTGGAACGGCTGCAACGGTATTCGAGTTAATCAGCCGAGCCAACGAGCTCTAACAGTGATTCAGGCCTGGTTGTGGCGGGTTACGTTAGGCTTTTAATCGCATCTGGCCCAGGAAGTCTCTCTTTCCGAGGGGAACTCCCTTCATCCTTAATATGTCGTAGGTCGTGGTAGCGTGAAAATAGAAATTGGGAAGCGAGAACGACATTAAAAACTCTTCTGCGATAAATGGCATGCCGCGATCACCAATTTTGAACAGGAGGTCATTGCCTTCCAGGGCATTAACCGCGTCTGGAGTGAGCTGCTGGACTTCGTGTAGTGCAGCGTTGACTGAATCGTGTAGTTCCTGGTAGTTCTTGTCGATGGCAAATGACGGCGTTGTGAACTCACCGGCCTGGACACCCCGCATCGCGCCCTGGGAATGATGCACGACAGACACGATCTGGAAGTGAAATGGCATCATATCGGTATGCAGGCGCGTGTTGACGATGTCATCCAGTTCGATGTTATTTTCCTCGCAGTATTGCCGACCTTTTCCAAGCACCCCGGAGACTGCACCTAATTGTTGTATGTACGTTTTTACGCTGACATCATAAAGTGTGGTCATGGTTAGGTCCCAGGTGGTTATTAAGAGTGTAGTTTGGCTTTAGAGTACTACACAGGTTTGTTGGCCGATACAGCTAAGTTCAGGCTGCTGTGGGTTGTTACCCAGTTATCTTTCAGGCAGACAGGATGCGCCGCAACTTGAATTGGTATTATCACTATACCAAGTTAGATCAGAGAGTGGGTGATGCAGCCATGGCCGCTGTTTTATAGCGGATCAGACGAACGTGATTTTAACCCGTAAACCTGCCATCCCAGGTGGGACAAAAGAGATCGTAATATGAGAATAATTAAGAGTTCGCTGGCCGGCTTCCTGCTGGCTGCGCTGATTTTCAGCGCTCATGCCAGTCGTTACCAAGAGCCGTTCCAGGATAAAGCCCTGGAATTACTGCGACACAGTGTCACCATGCGCACGGCAGACGGTTTTGGCCTAGTTCCTGAACTGGCTTCCTATCTTGCCGCAGAACTGAAGCTGGCAGGGTTTGACCCACAGGATATTCACCTGCTGCCCATGGGCAGAACAGCAGCCCTGGTGGTGCGTTATCCGGGTGATGGCTCTGCTGGCAGGAAACCGATTCTGCTTTCCGCTCATATGGATGTCGTGGATGCACTGCCAGAGGACTGGCAGCGCGATCCCTTCACGCTGATTGAGGAAAACGGTTATTATTTTGGCCGTGGCGCCAGTGATAATAAATTTGGTATGTCGGTGCTGGTTGCAACCCTGATGCGTTTGAAGTCGGAAGGCTTTGTACCGAGCCGTGATCTGGTGCTGGCGTTGTCTGGTGATGAAGAAAGCTATATGGAAACCACCCGTCAGCTGGCGACCGACTACCGCCATTTGACCGATGCCGAATTTGCTCTGATTGCCGATGGGGGTGGAGGTCACCTGGATGAAGCAACGGGCGAGGCGATTGCCTTCTCGGTAGACGTTGCCGAAAAGACCTATGCTACTTTCGAGATGACGGCCCGCAATGCCGGTGGCCACAGCTCCCTGCCGAGAACGGATAATGCCATCAAGGATTTGACCCAGGCGCTGACAAAAATATTCAATTTTGAATTTCCGGTTGAGGATAGTGAACTGACCCGTTCCTATTTCCGCCAGACCGCGTTATTGGTAGGCGGGCAATTGGGCCAGGCGATGAGGCGTTTCTCGGATAACCCAGCAGATAAGGAGGCTGTAGCACTGCTAAGGAGGCACCCTGGTTACGCAGGCTCGACCGGGACTACCTGTGTACCCACCATGCTCAGGGGTGGTCATGCCGAAAATGCCTTACCACAATCAGCCACCGCGACGGTGAATTGCCGGATTTTCCCTGGTGTAGGCGTTGCCAGCACGCTGGCCACTTTAAAAGCGCTGGTTGGCAACAGTGCCATTGAATGGAAAACACTGGATAACCCGCTCGAGAGTGACCCATCACCATTGCGCCGGGACGTGTTCGATGCCATTACCAATGGGGTGCATCTTTCTTATCCTGGGCTGGCTATCATTCCGCATATGGCCTCGGGTGCATCGGATGGATTGCACTTTCGGGCGGTGGGCATTCCCAGCTATACTTTTTCCGGTATCTTCATGAAGGCATCCGATGAGTTTGCGCATGGTTTGAACGAGCGCGTGCCCGTGGCAACCCTGCCAGTAGCGATGACCCTGTGGTATTCGATCTTGACCGAACTAGCCCAGTAACAGGGCGCAGTGGACTATTCACTGAACTATCCACTGGGCTATTCATTGAACTATCCGCTGAACTATCCGCTGAATATTCACTGAACGGGGCAATCGCCTGTTGCTCGCCAGAGT
>JAPKEK010000426.1 GCA_028822125.1 Pseudomonadales bacterium
ACCAACAAATTCTCGAGTAAATAATTGATCGAGAAATACACTAATCGCTATTAGCACCTCGATTAAATCTATTGGATACTGGATGACGCCAAGGGTAGCGAGTGCAAGCGTGACGCTGTGGCCAAGCGTAAACGCAGTTATTGTCCACAGCAGTCTGCGCGGTCCGGCAATCAATAGGAGCAGGCCAAATACGAAGAGCAGGTGATCTAATCCTCCCCAGATATGTCTGACTCCGAGAACCAGGTAATCGAGGAAAACATCCCCAGTGCTACGCGGTGCACGAATCAGGTAGGTGGGGTGGTTCACATTCAACATGGCTTGAAAATCGGTTCCATCGATCAGCGTCAACGTAAAAATAGCGTTTGCCCGATTGGGAGCAAGGCCGGATACGCCAAAGGACTTGCCTGCCAGGTTTGAAGCAGGAGGATTACAGGTCAGACGCCATTGAGTGATGATGCCGGTGCCTACGCGTATCGGCTTCTCGATAACCACAGGCGAGCACCCGTCGGGCCAGGTTGGTTTCATCAATGATCTTGTGGTCGTTTGGACTGGCGTCTTGAAGGTTACGGCATAGGAATTGGGCGCGCTTTCAACCACACTGAGGAGGGAGGGCGCAAACTTGTGCGCCCATGTGGCCGAGGGCAGCAAGAGCGCAAGAAAGATCAGCCTACACAGAAGGTTCATTGCAGCCGAATCTCATAGTTTTTTCGCAACTCGGCGTAACCGCGGGCAAGTGCATCAGCGCGGGCCTCCATTCGAAGGTCATATTCCAGCTCGGGCCGGACATCCTCAAGTTTAATCTCAGCCCCGAGGTTGATGCCTGTAATCCAAACCAGGTGGATACCGTAGTGAGAGTTAATGGGCCCAAGCCATTGTTCTGTCGGTAGATCAGAGTTCTTTAGCTCGTCGACGAAGAGATCTCCAAGTTGCGAGCGAATCTGGTCAAGGGTCACTGAAAGCAGTTTTGATGGCAGCAAAGAGGGACTGCTGGTTGTCAGAACCATCTCCGGGTCCGTCCCGTGACTTCTGGCGCGCTCAAGTAATCTCGGAGCATCGCTCGCCCTGGCGGGATCAAGGTAGACCTGGTAAAGCGAGTATCGAGACGGAGTTTTCACGCCGCTATAACGCTGAACAAATGCTTTGGCGATATCAGTTTGTGTTGGCAGCGTAGGGGGGTAACGACTCAGTAGTAATTGTTCTGTGAGTTGCACCACCCGCCGCTTGATAACCTCATCGTTGAGATGCAGCTCCAGAGAAATAGCTTTTTCAATTAATTCTTCATCGGAGTTGTTATCTGTTATCCCCAGAAATAGCATATTGCGAGTCAGCCGCATCTTGGTGACTGGATCACCCTCGACGAGCCCGGCAGAAACACCGAACTCAAACAGCATATCGTTGTCTATTTCACTCTGGATGAGCTCCGACAGCTGTTCGGGAGTCGGCACATCCTGGTGAAGAAGGCGCCATTCATCTTTAAGTCCTTGAATTCTCGATTCTGATATTGGCCCGATCGCAGGCCTGTTCGGGGTCTGGAGCGCTAAGGACGACTCAAAAAGATAAGCCAGCCCTCCGATGAGAATAAAAAACAGCCAGTGGGGCTTGGTCATGTGTCATTGCTTGCGGTGCCGTGTCGGCGAATCAACGCCGCAGATATCGCCAACTTTCCGCGTTTCAATTTATTTTGCCGCGGGGGAGTTACCTCAATACTTATCCCCCGGAAATCCAGATGGGAGACGTCCAGGCGCGTTCTTGAATTGTGGGGGGCACTTTGTCAGAGACAGGCAACCCAAGCTTAACAGCATCGTAGGTCGACCAGCGCGGTGTCGGTATCTCAAGAACCCGAGCGTAATAAGCGGCATTCTGCTCTCTAATATGACTGGGGTCGGTCCAGATCGCTTGCAACTGCGTCGCACCATATTCGTTGGTATAGGTAGCCTTGGACAAATCAACGGTATTGGGAACAGGGTCTACGCTTCCGGTTTGGGAGTCAACGACCCGACCGTCAGAAACAGCAACGTTAAAGATTCTTTCGTACTCCATATGTCCGTCGGACCAGACTTTTATAATCTGAATTCGATCCAGATTGCCACTGTGGGGCGCCTTCATTGCCTGGATAGCAATCTTCACCGGCTTGTCCTGCGCAGGCAGAACGCCCCCCATTGGAGCCGCGCCGCTCGAATAAGCCTGGTCGACCCAATCTGGTTTGGACATAAGATCGTCGGGTAAATCGTACCCGGCGAATAAGCGTACTTTTACACGGGTGCCAGAGGTCGCATAACTCTCACGACGTTTCATGGCATCAAAGATATGTCCTCTATCATTCTTGGCCACCCATACGCCAGTCAGAGTGCCAGGGCTAAGATAAAGGTTATCTCCCGCTACGCCGAGATCCTGCCCGGGCAAGCCGTTTCGGCGCGTCTCGGGAGTGCTGTCGAACACATGGTTGCCTTGATTGTTGAACTCTTCAAATGTGTTAATGGTCGCGTGGCTGTCCGAGCCGCCGCCTACACCGAATTGGTAAGGGTTTATACCAGCAAGCTGGTTTTTCATGCCAAGCCCGATTTTCCAGCCTTCCCGAACGTAGTTGGCTCTCAGGGCAGGAACCGGGGCACCGTTAGGGACGTTGCGGTTCCAAAGCTCAAAGTCAGCGAACTCATCGTTTGGCGAAAACATCGGATGCGCCATCGATGAACCTTTTACCTGCCCCGCCTCGTGTTGCGGTTCGTTGAGATTTCGCCGGTTTGCCCAATCCTTTGTGATAAAGGTGCCGCTCGAATCAACCAGTCCAAACATTTTTCCAAGGCTGCCATTACCGTTATGAGAGATTGCAAACACTTCAATCCCTTGAGCACGCCAGCCTTCCAATACAGTCCATAGTTCTTCGGGCTTGTCCGAATCCAGCGCGGAAAATGGCGCCTTGGGAACCTTCGAACTGCGGAAAATAATATTCCGATGCATGTTGGCTCCGCCGGGCAGAGATGTCCATTCATATCCCGGGAAGGTCGTAAACACACCTGGCTTATTGAAACGATCTGCAATAGCCACGTATTCTTTCCACAAGGACTTCACAACCTCAGGGTCGCCAAGGCCCTCCAGTGGCTTGCCGCTGATCATTGCACGGCCGATCATGGTAAAGGCCTCGGTGGCTTTGCCAGAGCGAACCAGTTCGCCGATCGGTGTGTCATAAACTGCACTGCCTTTCTCGGTTAACCCAGGGGCTGTTCCCATCATTTCTGCATGGTCAGACAGCATGAAGAAATCCAGCGGCTGCTTAAGTTGAACTTCATTACCATTAAGGTGAGTGGCTTTATCTCCACGGGCAAATTGATACGCGACTTCTGGGCCCAACTTTTGATTACCAAGACCAAAGGCATCGATCTACCAGTT
>JAPKEK010000427.1 GCA_028822125.1 Pseudomonadales bacterium
CTTCGGCTTTCGCGCTTCAAATAAGTCCGCCACCCGTGGTAAACCACCGGTAATATCACGCGTTTTAGAGCCCTCCTGAGGAATTCGAGCGATGACATCACCGGTAGTAACCTGATCACCATTTTCCAGGCCCAGGATCGCATTAGCCTCAAGAAAATAATGGGCTGGAACATCCGTGCCAGACAACAGCAGAGCTTCTCCTTTATCATCAACCAACCGAACAGCCGGCCGCATATCTTTGCCCGCACTGGGCCTGTCTTTTGGGTCAATGATTGATATGCTAGTCAAACCAGTCAACTCATCAGTCTGACGACGAATGGTGATCCCTTCATCCATGGATTCAAAGACAATGTTACCCGCCACCTCTGTGACAATCGGGTGAGTATGGGGGTCCCAGGTAGCCACAATATCACCCGCTTCGATTACGTCACCGGGTGCATTTTTCAGAAGTGCTCCGTAGGGAATTTTATAACGCTCTCTTTCCTTGCCGGATTCCTGATCAGCAATAGCGACTTCTCCAGATCTGGAAATTGCAACCAACCCACCGCTTGGTTTTTCGATCGTTTTTAGATTATGAAGACGTATCACGCCTGCGTGTTTCGCCTGAACGTTATCAACTGCTGTAGCTCGAGAGGCCGCCCCGCCAATATGGAAGGTACGCATGGTCAGCTGGGTACCGGGTTCGCCGATAGATTGCGCGGCAATAACACCGACTGCCTCACCAATATTGACCAGATGACCGCGACCCAGGTCCCGGCCGTAGCAATTGCTACAAATACCGTATCGGGTCTCGCAGGTAATTGCGCTACGTACTAAAACCTCATCAATGCCTAAATCTTCGATACGATCCATCCATGCCTCATCGATCATCGTCCCCCGTGGGATCAGCACATCGTCACCAGCTGCATTGAAAACATCTTGTGCAATTACCCTGCCCAAAACTCTGCTGCCCAAAGCGGCAACAACATCACCGCCCTCTATGACCGCATTCATTGTCATACCATCATAGGTACCACAATCAACTTCAGTCACCACCAGATCCTGAGCCACATCGACAAGGCGTCGAGTCAGATAACCTGAGTTTGCAGTCTTAAGTGCTGTATCTGCCAGCCCCTTACGTGCACCGTGAGTCGATATAAAGTACTGCATCACCGACAGCCCTTCACGAAAATTTGCGGTGATCGGCGTTTCGATAATAGAGCCATCTGGCTTGGTCATCAGACCCCGCATCCCGGATAACTGTCTTATCTGCGCGGGGGAGCCTCGAGCACCAGAGTCTGCATACATCCAGACACTGTTAAACGAACCTTGTACTTCCTCCTCACCCTCTCGGTTAACAACCTTTTCCGTACTCAGCGATTCCATCATGGCATTACTTACCTGGTCACTGGCACTGGTCCAGATATCGATCACCTTGTTGTACTTCTCACCCTGAGTTACCAGGCCAGAGGCAAATTGGCTTTCAATTTCTTTAATCTCTTCTTCTGAACGCTCAATAATGGCTGCTTTTTCAGCAGGAATCACAAAATCATCAACGCCAATGGACGCACCGGAACGAGTTGAATACTCGTAACCCATATACATCAACTGATCTGCAAAAATAACCGTTTCTTTGAGACCGACAGTTCGATAGCAAATGTTGATCAATCTGGACATATCCTTATTGACCATGGTCTTATTGATTTCTGAGTAAGGAATTCCATCTGGAACGATCTCAAAAATAAGGGCTCGACCTACCGTCGTTTCATACATCTTGGATGCCTGCTGCCACTCACCTTCCTGGTCCCTCGATTTCTCCGTGACTCTTAGTTTAATCTTCGCCTGCAAGCCCACTTTAGAGGTGGTATAGGCCCGATTGACTTCCTCAACATCAGAGAAAATCATACCTTCACCAAGCTCATTCACCCGTTCTCTCGTCATCCAGTAAACACCGAGAACGACATCCTGGGATGGCACAATAATGGGCTCCCCATCTGCCGGCAGTAATACATTGTTGGTCGACATCATCAACGCCCGCGCTTCCAGTTGCGCTTCCAGGGTCAAAGGCACATGAACCGCCATCTGATCACCATCAAAATCAGCGTTATAGGCTGTACAGACCAGAGGGTGCAGTTGGATCGCCTTACCCTCGATCAAAACAGGTTCAAATGCCTGAATTCCCAAACGATGCAGGGTAGGTGCCCTATTCAGCAGTACCGGGTGCTCGCGAATCACTTCGGCTAGAATATCCCAGACTTCAGCTGTTTCTTTCTCCACCATTTTCTTGGCAGCTTTAATCGTTGTTGCCAGACCTTTAGATTCCAGTTTCCCAAAAATAAAGGGCTTAAATAATTCCAATGCCATCTTCTTGGGAAGACCACACTGATGCAGACGCAGAGAAGGCCCCACTACAATGACGGACCGTCCAGAGTAGTCAACTCGCTTACCCAATAGATTCTGTCGAAAACGTCCCTGCTTCCCCTTAATCATATCTGCCAATGATTTCAGTGGTCGCTTGTTGGTACCGGTAATAGCTCGACCCCTGCGACCATTATCAAGCAGCGCATCAACCGCTTCCTGAAGCATGCGCTTTTCGTTTCGTACAATGATGTCTGGCGCCGCCAGATCCAGCAGACGCTTGAGACGATTATTTCGATTGATCACCCGTCGATATAGATCATTCAGGTCTGATGTCGCAAATCGACCGCCCTCTAAGGGCACTAACGGCCGCAAATCCGGTGGCAATACCGGCAACACATTGAAAATCATCCAGGAAGGATCATTTCCAGAGTTAACAAAGGCTTCTATTAATTTAAGCCTCTTGGTAAGTTTCTTAATCTTGGTATCCGAATTAGTCTGAGGCAACTCTTCGCGAATGGTTGCTATTTCATCTTTCAGATCCATTTGACGCATAAGGTCCTGAATCGCTTCTGCACCCATCTTCGCTTCGAATTCATCGCCGAATTCTTCCAGCTTTTCATAGTAGTCCTCATCCGAGAGCAATTGACCTTTTTCCAAGGTCGTCAAGCCAGGATCAATAACCACAAAAGACTCAAAATAGAGAATTCTTTCAATATCCCGTAACGTCATATCCATCAGCAAACCAATTCGTGATGGCAGGGATTTCAGAAACCAGATATGAGCCACCGGCGATGCCAATTCAATATGGCCCATCCTTTCCCGTCGTACTTTTGCCAGGGCGACCTCAACACCGCACTTCTCACAGATAACACCGCGATGCTTAAGACGTTTATATTTACCGCACAGGCACTCATAGTCCTTATTGGGCCCGAATATTTTGGCACAAAACAAGCCCTCTCTTTCAGGCTTGAAAGTACGATAATTAATAGTCTCAGGTTTTTTCACTTCTCCAAATGACCACGATCTAATCAT
>JAPKEK010000428.1 GCA_028822125.1 Pseudomonadales bacterium
CTCAGTAACCACCCTGGTATCTTCAAAAATATCCTTGATGGCAGCACAGATCTGATCCACCGTTACGGTTATCATCTGGTCAATACACTGTCTGGCGATTTCAAAACCATGCTTGCCCACCTGTCTGACTGCGGTACCGTCAGCAAACTGATCCAGTTCTTCTTTTTTTAAACTCACTCGCTTACCCGCCTTCAAGGCGGCAGTCATACAGGCCGAGCCCTGGGCCTCTACGCCAATAATTCGAATAGACGGCCGAAGATACTTAACGTAAGCGGCGATCCCCGCTATCAGACCACCACCACCCACCGGGACGAAAATAGCGTCAATAGGTTCCCGGCACTGCCTCATGATCTCCATGCCGATTGTTCCCTGCCCGGCGATCACGTCCTCATCATCAAATGGATGCACATAGGTATAGCCCTGTTCGCTACTCATCAGCCTGGCAACCTCAGCGGCCTCATCATAGCTTTCACCGGTAAGGATAACCTTAGCGCCCAGGGCATTGACGGCATCAACTTTTATATCGGGTGTGTTCTTGCCCATTACGATCACCGCTTTACTGCCCAGCTTGGCGGCAGCCAGGGCAACACCCTGGGCATGATTACCCGCTGAAGCTGTAATGACGCCGATATGATCGGGCTCTGTAACCAGCTTTCTAATCTTATTGAACGCACCGCGTACCTTAAAACTAAAAATAGGCTGCAAATCCTCTCGCTTTAACAATATACGCCGATTCAATCTTGTTGAAATAATAGGCGCTAATTCGAGCGGAGACTGTTCCGCCACTTCGTACACATTTGCTTCGAGTATCTTCCTGATGAGCCTGTCCATGTCATTCAATCCTGATTGTTATTGTTGATACCTTCAGGGCCGTAAAGACCTCTGGCGCTGGCCTGCCTTGATTTCTGATGGACCTAATGTAGTCCATTGCAGCTACCATCAAAAGACATCCCTGCAGCGGGCCCACAACCCTGGCAAGATACCTGTATTAACCGTATTTCGAAAAGCTGCATAGACCGATGGACTTTTAACTGTCTCAGCTTTTACATTGATACTTATCTATCGGAACAAGATGAATATCATACTTTTAACCTGGCAGCGCTAATCAGACACCGACGAACCTATCCGGTTTGCCGGTCAATCTAGGTTACCCTTGTTGTCATACGCGTTACCATAGGCGCTACTATACCTACTAAAACTATAGCGACTATAAAGGACAGATGAACATCATGAATCAGGATCAACTCAAGGCCATGCTGGGAGAATATGCTGCCCATTATATCGATAAATATCTGACCCTCGAGAGTTATGTTGGTGTGGGTACTGGTAGTACAGCAAACCATTTCATCGACGCGCTGGGGCAAGTCAAGCACCGCTTCGCTGGTGCGGTCGCCAGCTCAAATGCGTCAGCCGAACGACTCAAACAACACGGTATAGCAGTTTTAGAATTAACCCAGGTAGACGAACTGGTTGTTTATGTCGATGGCGCAGATGAAATCGACCCTCAGCTTGCCATGATAAAAGGCGGTGGCGGTGCCCTGACCCGAGAAAAAATTGTCGCTTCTGCCGCTCGCCAATTCATCTGTATTGCCGATCATAGTAAGTGGGTAACCCGGTTAGGGCACTTCCCGCTGCCGGTGGAGGTCATCCCCATGGCACGTTCAGTCGTCGGTCGGGCATTGGCCGGGCTGGGCGGTAAACCCACTTATAGACAGGGCTTCAGCACCGATAATGGCAACATCATTTTAGATGTAAGCGAACTCAATATGGATTCAGCAACTGCCATGGAAACGGCCATCAATCAAATACCTGGCGTCGTCAGCAACGGCCTGTTTGCGCTGCAGGGTGCAGACGTTCTGCTCATGGATAAAGGCAATGAAATACAGGAAATCACTGCCCGTCAAACCTAAACCAATTTCCCGGGATTCATAATAAGGCCCGGATCAAACAATGCTTTCATCTTGCCCATATAAACACGATCTATATCTGAGCGACTATGCTGCAGGTAAGTTTTCTTAAGTAAGCCAACGCCATGTTCGGCAGAAATACTACCCTTGAACCGCGCCACTACCGCCATTATTTTCAAGCCTAATTGTTCGCAAGCCAACCGAAATTCGTCGATCTGCCAGTCTTCTGGACGAAGAATATTAAGATGCACATTACCGTCACCGATATGGCCAAACCAAATGACTTCGAAGGCGGCAGATTCTAGACTCACCACCTTCTCGATAGCCTCTAAAAATGCCGGTGCTTGAGAGATCACGACCGATAAATCGTGTTTGTAAGGTGTCCTAGATGTGATGGCCTCGGATATTCCTTCTCTATACTCCCACAGACGCAGGCGATCACTCTCACTCTGGCTCATTACGCCGTCCAACGCCCAGCCCTGGTCGAGGGATTTTTCAAACACCGGCAGCGCGGCACTGGATCCCGCATCACTTTCAAACTCAACCAGTACATAAAAAGGTGCTATACCCGCCATGGGCGCCGGCAGATTTCGATGCCGCATTACCTGCTGCAACGCTTCTCCAGAGAAAAATTCAAACGCTGTCACTGCCAGATCAGCCCGGCAGATTGCCAACAGTTGCAGCGCACTCATCATACTGGTTATTGAAACCAGCATGATGTGAAGCGCATCGGGTGGATGGGTCACTCGCATAGCAGCCCTCAGAATCATCCCCAGGGTTCCCTCTGAACCCACGAACAAATGACGAAAATCATATCCCGTCGCATTTTTTGTCAGGCCATTATTGAGCTCCAGTAAGTCGCCCTTACCCGTAACAACGGTGAGACCAGCCACCCAATTTCGGGTCAAACCATATCGCATTACTTTAATGCCACCTGCATTGGTGGCAATATTCCCACCCACTTGACTTGAACCTGACGAAGCAAAATCGACGGGATATAGACAATCGTGTTGTTCAGCAAAATTCTGCAGCCGCTGGGTCACCACACCTGCCTCTAACCAGACCAACTGATCAGCTTCATCAAAATCCAGAATCTTATCCATTTTGGAAAAACTGACGACCACTTCCTGATGTCGGGCTACAGCACCACCACTCAAACCGGTTCTACCACCCGAGGGTACCAGGGCAATGTTGTCCCTGTTTGCCAGTTGAACCAGTTCAACGACCTGGGAGATTTCCCTGGGAAAAACAATGGCAGCAGGATCTGGTTCATAAAAACGAGTCCAGTCGGTACCAAAGTATTTTAAGTCTTCTGCGTCGATAGACAGGCAATCCGAATCAAAGATTCCCCGCAGACTGCTATAAGATGGTGAACTCAACTTAATACTGAGCTAAGCACTGTGGTAGAACTCGGCCATGGCTTCAAGTCCAACAGGCTTGATTTTTGAT
>JAPKEK010000005.1 GCA_028822125.1 Pseudomonadales bacterium
GATAATTTTCCCCAGGTACATGATTGCGATCCGATCTGAGACATGTTTGACCACGGCAAGGTCGTGGGCGATGAAAAGATAGGAAAGCCCGTATTCTTTCTGCAGTTCAATCAACAGATTCAGAATCTGACTTTGAATGGATACATCCAGTGCCGAGACGGGTTCATCGCAGATTATGAGCCGTGGGTTCAGCGCTATAGCGCGAGCAATGCCAATTCGCTGTCGCTGGCCGCCGGAAAACTCAAAAGGATAGCGACTGATCGAGCGCATCGGTAAGCCAACGATGTCAAGCAGGGTTTGAACCCGCTGCTGACGCATGGCACGGTCGCCTGCTCTGTGAATAATCAGGGGTTCTTCGAGAATGTCGCCAATGGTATGCCGTGCATTTAAGGATTCCATGGGATCCTGAAATATCATCTGGATATCCTGGCGAATAGGCAGCATGGCTTTATTGGTCAGGTGGCTGATTTCCTGGCCATCAAAATGGATTTGGCCGCTTGTGGGTTTGTACAGGCGGGCAATACAGCGCCCCAGAGAGGTTTTCCCGCAACCTGATTCACCAACCAGTCCGAGTGTTTCGCCTCGCTTTACATGCAGGGTCACGCCATCCACTGCACGATTGTATAAGGCGGCTCTGCGTAACAGTCCCGATTTTACCGGAAAGTGCAGTTTAAGTTTGTCGACGGTTAATAAAGGCCGGGTCACAGATTTTTCCAGTTGAGACAGCTGACTTGATGATTAGAATTAACGAACTCCATGCCGGGGCTGGTATTTTCGCATTGCGCAGTTTTGAGATGGCAACGATTTTGAAATCGACAACCCGAGGGAAGATCCAGCAGCCCGGGCACCATGCCATCAATTACCTCTAGTTTGGATTTAGCGGGGCTATCCAGCCTGGGGATAGAGCGTAGTAAACCCTGCGTATAGGGATGCTTGGGGTGGTCAAATATATCGAACACTGAACCTTTTTCCACCACTTTGCCTGCATACATGACCACAACGTCCTGACAGGTCTCTGCAATGACGCCCAGATCATGTGTGATCATAAGAACCGCCATGCCAAGTTGTTTCTGGAGGTTTTCGATGAGATCCAGAATCTGAGCCTGAATGGTTACATCCAGCGCAGTGGTAGGTTCGTCGGCAATAAGCAGAGAAGGGTTACATACCAGTGCTATAGCTATCAAGACGCGTTGTCGCATTCCCCCTGAGAGTTGATGTGGGTATTCAGACAGGCGAATTTCTGGCGATGGAATACCGACTTTTTCAAGAATTTCTACAGCTGCCTGTAGTGCGCTGGCGTCATTTTGGTCCGTATGCAGATGAAGCACCTCGGTAAGCTGGCGGCCAATGGTTTGAACAGGATTAAGTGCTGTCATGGGCTCCTGAAAGACCATGCCGATTTCGTTACCTCTCAGGTTTTCCATTTCTGCAATCGACAGATGGGTCAGATCCAGTCCCTGAAAGAATATATTGCCACTCACAATTCTGCCTGCAGGATTAGGTAAAAGCTGCATAATGGAAAGTGCGGTCACACTTTTACCGCACCCGGATTCGCCGACCAGTCCCAGGGTTGCGCCTGGTTTTACTTCGAAGCTGATCTGGTCAACAGCTCGAACGATGCCTTCATCAGTGTCGAACTCAGTTACCAGGTCGTGAATTTCAAGTAGATTGGGCATGACTGGACTTAGTTCCGAAAGCGATCATAGATCCTGACACTGGTGCCAAAGCCTGTACCCTCTTCTTTGGCTAACTGGGTTTGGGTTTTCATCTCTTGATCAATCCAGTGTACAAAAAGTTGCGTGGCGGAGCTGGCATGTTTATGACTGAAATTTTTCGGATATCGTACCCAGCGCCAGTGTCCCATGCGGAAAAATCCCTGATAAAAGCCAGGTACAAACGAACCATTAGCATGATGAATTTCGCTCATTTTGTGGGCTAGATTCACCATTTCCTGCTCGTCGGATGATCGCCGATAGGCATTGATTAACTGGTCCATTTCATACTGCGAAAAAGCTTCTAGATTGTTGGTCTGAGTCTTCAGCTTTCGATCAGGATTGGGGTTGCCGAGATCATCGAATGCCTGGTCGTAGGCATTCGATGAGTGGTAGGTTTCCCAGAATCTAGGATAAAGTTCAAGGCTATAGCCAAACGCTGAAAAATGCAGGTCGTGTTGCTTTTCCTGGACTTTTTTCCATCCTGAAGTTCCATCCAGTACTTCTATTCTATATTCAAGACCGGCCTTGGCCGCTTCTTCTTTGAGGATAGTGAGAACATCTTTAAGAGATTCGTAACCCGATGAGAGGGTAAAAGACAGCCGTGTACCGTCGGGCTTTTCCAGAATTCCTTCACTGTTACGCTTGTTGAATCCTGCTTTGGCAAAATAATCCAGTGCCAGCTTGATATCAAACTCGCGTGCTTTTAGGGAGGGGTGACTGAACTTGCCGTAGCCGTCGTTTGCGGTAGCCAGGCGCTGGTAGTCGCCTCTGAAGAATTTGTCGATGACCAGTTGCCAGTGAGTGGCCGATTGAATTCCCAGACGGATGTTCAGATTATCCAGCATAGGCTGACTGGTATTAATCCACAAACCGTACGGAGGCCTGGGTTTCTGGTTGTAGAATACCTTTTTTTCAATATAGCCGGCGGTCACATCTGGGTCGTTGTCAGGCAGTTTTTCGTGCCAGTATTCAGCCAGGTTGAGGCTGATCTGATCTATATCACCGCGTTTGAAAGCTTCGAATTCCTTGGGCGTGTCTCTGATTACAGTCAGGTTGATGGCATCCACGTTATAGCGATACCGCCATTGTTTTTTGTTTCCTGCCCACCATTGTGGATTACGACTGAGGCGGACTGATCGGCCTTTCTTCAGGTCCTTCTCATGTATTACATAGGCGCCTGTGGTCGGTGCAATGCGCCATTGATAACGTTCAATAAAATCGCTGCCAACCTGCCGATAGAAGTGCTGCGGCAGGGGGCTCAGACCGAGCACCTTGGCATCGGTGTCCGGTTTGAGTTCGGGTATGGTGACCGCAATCAGATAATCGCTGTATTTAGTGATACCGGTAAACTGAGTGTTGTAATAATTGTTGTACCAGGGTGCTGTAATGTAGGGGCTGCGGTTAAGCCAGAAGGTAAAAAAGTAATCGTCCGCGGTAATGGCAACCCCATCAGACCAATGCGCGTCAGAGTCGAGTTTGACGAATACGGTTTTGGTCTTCGCATCCACCGCCCAGCCAGTGGCAAGTCCGGGAAAGAAGTCCATCAGATCGGGATGTCGATGCCCCAGGGACATCGCCGTATCGTCTAATATCCATCGCCTGAAAGAACCATTGGAGTCCGGGCCGACGGTTCTTAGGGTTCTTGGGAAATCCTGAATTCTGACGTATTCGCTGCCACCTTTCTTAGCATCTGGAGAGCCGATTTCAGGGAGATCAGAACCATCCTGCCAGTGAAGGTTCGCTGGCATATCAGTGAGTGACCGAATCTGGAAAAAGTCTGGATAAGCGGCGTAGTAATCGGTCACTTCCTGGGTGTTATCGATGGGCTCTTCAAGGTCTGATTTCTTGATATCAGATTCGCTGCAGCCAATAAATATGATCAGCAGAGGAATGAGTAAAAAGGGGGAGTATCGGTTCATAAGAATCCCATTGTCACTAGCGATAGATGGTGAATTTTTTTGGATCGAATGATTCTCGCACGGCTTCTCCTATAAAGGTAACCAGAGTGAGCAGCGTCACCAGGGTGCCAAAGGCCGAGATCACTATCCAAGGTGCTGTTCTAAGGTTTGCAGTACCCTGTTTGAGAAGTTCACCAAGGCTGGGAGTGGGTACTGGCAAGCCGAACCCAAGGAAGTCCAGGGCAGTGATCGCGGCGATGGCAGAGACAATGGTAAAGGGCATGAAAGTCACCAGCGTTGCCAGGACATTAGGCAGGATATGTTTTGAAATGACTCTCAATGTTGAAGCACCGATTACTCTGGCGGCCGCAATGTAGTCTCTCGATTTCTCCTTGTAGGTCTCAGTGCGCATATAGTAGGTCATGCTGGTCCAGGAAAATAACACCATCACCATTAGCAGGATGCTGATACGGGCAGGTATCGAAGCATCTGACGGAATAATTGAAAAAACAATGATGACCATGTATAAGAAGGGAACGTTGGACCAGATTTCGATCAGGCGTTGAAAAATAAGATCAAATACACCGCCAAAATAACCCATGGTACAGCCGACCAGAATGCCGATGAAGTAAACACATATCATAAAGGCGAATGCGAACAGTAGAGCCGTGCGAGTACCGTAAACCAACCGTGCCAGAATGTCTCGGCTGGTCGTGTCTGTGCCAAGGTAATGCTGGGTTTGAAAAGAAGGTGGCTCGGGTTTAAAAACACTGCCGGGTGAATGGTTTTCATAAGGATTGTAAGGGACCAGAGGCATCAATAACCAGTTACCGGATTGCTCTCTGGCAAAAACGGCGGCCAGTTGACGATAATTTACCTGGTAGGAATAATCCAGGCCGAACTTATTACCTGAGTAGAATCCGCTATAGGTGGGGAAATAGGTTTCACCCTGATAATGTACTATGAGAGCCCGGCTATTAACCAGCAGCTCGGCGAAACACAGCAGTGCAACCAGGCAAGCTAGAGTTAGAAAGCTGAAATAGCCCAATCGAATTTTTCGAAACCGTTGCAGTCGCTTTCTGGTTTGTGGGTTCAGGTTCAGATGCATTATTCGAATCTAATCCTCGGGTCTACTAGAGCAACCAGGATGTCAGACAGTATATTGCCTATCAGCAGCAGCAGGCTTGCCAGTAGTACCACTCCCATGACCACCGGATAGTCTCTATCGAGGATAGCAGTAAGCCCGAGCAGACCAAAACCATCAATATCAAAGATTGACTCGATGAGAAAGGAGCCCGATACCACCAGCGTAATATTTTGACCAAAAGTAGTGGCAATCGGTATGAGAGAGTTTCTTAACGCGTGTTTTATGACGGCACGACGAAATGAGACGCCTTTGGCTATTGCAGTACGAATGTAATCGGCAGCAAGGTTGTCCATCAGGTGATTCTTTAACAGTAATGTTACCAGGGCAAAGCTTCCCACCAGATAACAGATGAGGGGTAAGACAGAATGTTGAATCAGGTCATGGACTTTACCTAACAGATCTTTGTCGTCGAATGTATAACTGACAAAGCCGCCCATGGGGAACCATTCCAGGCGCACAGAGAAATACAGGAGTAGAAGCGAGCCGAGCGCATATCCAGGTATTGCATAGCCGGTAAAGATGAGTACGGATGATAGACTGTCGACAAGGGTGCGATGCTTGATTGCCTTCACAATACCTAATGGGATACAGATGCTGTAGGTTAGGATCAGGGTAATTAATCCATAGTAAATGGACACTGGGAAGCGATCTTTTATGACATCCCAGACAGGTTCATTGTAGCGATAGGAAGCGCCAAGGTCGCCTCGCAGGACTTTTCCGGTCCACTCCAGGTAACTAATGAATATGGGTTTGTCGAAGCCATAATATTCTTTTAATTGCTGTAATTGGCTTTCTGACAGGGCCATGCCCTGGCCGACACTTTGCGTACTCACACCAGAGGCCGCATCGAGCATCTGTGATTCCATGATCGCACGTTCAAGCGGACCACCAGGCACAAGCCGGGTGATGGCAAATACGATGATAGTGACACCAATTAGAGTGGGAGGAATCAGCAGCAACCGTCTTAAGAAATAATCTCGCATGAATTGTTCAGTTTTTAAACGAAGTTACAGGCGAATCATCCTGCGTGATGGCTTGAATAGATGGATTGGTATCCATCCCTTTTCAAACGGATGGGATTTTGCCACATTAACACCTAACAAAATAGATTGAAGTGGGAAAGGTTATCGCTATTGCCCTGGGCGAGGTTGACAGCCATGATGCCGGAGCCAACCACAGTGGCCAGCAGGAAGAAAGCCCCTAATCTCTAGGCAATTAATTTTTTGATCATGAAATGTTATCCAGGTAATTGAACAGCCCAGCGTTATTTATCAAATGCCGGAAGCGGTGCAGGAATAAATGACATCATTGAGCATCTCTGCCCGGGGTTTTTCAGCGCCATCGTTGGTCTGCATTTGATTCATGACATAACTGACGGCCAGGTTCAGATCAGGATCCGCGTATCCTGTTGAGCCGCCTGCGCCATTATGGCCGAAAGAATCTGGATTAGGGCCAAAGGCTGATCCTGTGTTGAGTATAAACCCTCTGGCCCGACGGATCTCGTGACCAAGAACAAGATCTTCAATTCCTTCAACCTCGACTTTCAATGCCTGTGCCAATGCTGCGCTGGATATGATTCTGGTACCGTTGAGCTCGCCTTCATTTGCCAGGGCCGCATAAATCTTGGCGATCCCCGTTGCTGTGGCGTGACCGTTAGCTGCGGCAATCTCGGCACGTCGCCAGCGCGTTGAACAGGCGTCCGTGAAAGGTCTTATGATCGGATTCTGTTGAGCACTGCGAAATAATTCTGAAGATGGCGCTTCTTTCCTGATCTGGGTCTTGCTGTTGCTGGTGAACTGTTTTGCCATTGGTGAGTGGTTCGGGCCATTTAGCGTGGCACATCGGCAGTGGTGTTGATCCGCCAGGCCAATATGGCAATCTACATTGAGCGGTCTGGCCACATTTTCAAAAAAATACTGGCCGAGCGAATGCCCGGTTATTCTTCTGATGAGTTCGCCCGGAAAGTAACCCCAGGTAATCGCATGATAGCCCGCCGTTGATCCAGGTTTCCATAGAGGTGCCTGCTGGGCCAGTAGCCCGGTCATTTTCTCCCAGTCACACAGATCATCTACGGTTATTGTTTGGCTAACACCACTTAACCCGGCCTGATGAGACAGCAGTTCCGCGACGGTGATATCAGCCTTGCCAGCGACCCCGAATTCGGGCCAGTAGTGAGCAACTTTCTGATCATAATCGATCAGGCCTTGGTCGAAGAGAATAGCGAGCGCAAGTGAGGCCAGGCCCTTGGTTGTTGAATAGATATTAACAAGGGTGTTATGAGTCCAGGGCGCTGACTTTTCACGGTCCATCCAACCTCCCCAGAGATCAACCACTTTTTCTCCCTGATAATAAACACACAGGCCTGCACCGATTTCAGATTTATGCCATAGATCAGCAAAAACGTCTCTTACAGGCTCAAATTGTGTTGTTACCAGTCCCTCTATGTTTGGTTTCATGGGTTCCTGATTCAAGCCATCTGCAATTGATGATCTTAATCCAATATGCGTGGTCATTGCAGCCCTGCAATCGGTTCAGATGAGCCTTAAGCCAGTCAGTTAGTCGGCTCAGGCCAATCAACGTCATTACTCAGGTACCTGTGCCAGGATCTGGCTGACATTGAGCTTACGGAAACCATCGGGATCTTTCTGTCTGCTCAGTTGTGCTGACTTTGCCAACTGGTGGAATCGATTGGGTACTGGATGGCCACCATAATCGTTGATCAGGCTGTCCATGTAGGGACCCTGCAGTTCTCCCAGGCGGTGGTAGTGCCAGGGTTTAATATTTTTCTGTTGGAATGATGCAATCTTCTGAGCAATTTCTTCTTTCATGGCCTTCCTGGCAGGCAGCGTGTGATAGCCACCTAATAGCGCTGCAAACCAGACAGCCTGGGTTATGAATAAAGGGAAAGGAATAATGAGATAGGGAATCCCGATGAAGGCCAGGGTTGGATGATCGGGATGAACGATATCTTTGTATAGCGGAGAAACCAGATTGTCTGTTACATCAATGATTTCATTAGATAAAAATGGGAAAGCATAGTTGTAACCGGTGCAGTAGATAACACTGTCGATATGCGAGATAGCAGTCTTATCTGATAGGTAAACCGTGTGCCCATCTATTTTTACAGGATCTGCGTGGTAGCTGACGTTTGACCGCTGCGGTGTCTTTACGCTGGCTCCCTGGTTGCCACTCAAGAATACCTTTTGAGCTTTGCCGGAGATTTCTCTGCTGAGATCCTGTCCTGATGCTGCAGTACCCCATATCATGACGCGCTGAGACGTAAATGCTGATGGATCCCGGTAGTTTTTTGAGTGTGTTATTGTTCCGGAGAATGTCTGGCTGCCTTTTATTTCAGGTAAACGCGGCTGGTTGTAGTGTCCATTGGCAACCACAATAGCGTCAAAGGACTCCTTTAAATTTGAGCCGGTGATTAGGGTCCAACCCCTGGAATGTGGTTCTGGCGTAATTGATTTTATATGAGTGCTGAATTTTATCGATGGGGTCAGGCCTTTATGCTCTGCATAGGCCGTCAAGTAATTGAGAACGCTTCGATGTCCGGGGTAGTCACCCGTCGTGGACTCGGAGAATTTATCGCCAAATGGGAAATCCCAGAATGCCATGAGCTCCCGTGGTAGGTTGGTTCGCAGCGTTGGATAAAGGGTCCCTAGATCGGGGTCGCTCTGGTAATTCCACAGACCGCCCAGCCGATCCTGTTGTTCAAACACCACCAGGTCATGTTCTGATTTCAGTACACTGGCGGCGGCCAGGCCAGCAGCGCCTGCACCTATAATCCCTATGCGCATGGTTGTGATTCTTTGGCTTGCTTAACTGGCCTAGGTTACCAAGATATGAGGGCTTAGAACATGGCATAATACCGTTGATATCAGGAGATCGGGTGGACGATTACATAACAGTTGAGTTGCGGTGGATTAAACGGATAAGTCCGTCTACCCAGATGTTCAGGTTCGTAACTGAGGGCATCAGGGTACCGTTTCTGGCAGGGCAATTTTATCGCTTTACGTTTACAGATGGTTCCGGACAATTTGAAAGAAGCTATAGCCTCTGTAACCAACCGGACGACAAGGATCAATGTTACCTCGACCTTATTGTTTCCGAAGTCGACAGGGGAAGGGCAACGCAGGTTTTATTCAATGCCTCTATTGGATTACAGGTCAGGGTCCGGGGTCCCTTTGGGCGTCTTGTGCTTCCTCAGCCCCTGACTGCCCGCAGTGTATTGGTCGCGACCAGTGTCGGTGTAGCGCCATTTATACCTATGCTGTCGATGTTTGCAGCGTCACCGCCGAGCAATGATAAGACGATGGTACTGTTTTTGGGCGTCCGGGATAGAGAAGAATTCCTTTATGGACAATGGTTGTTGTCGTTGCATAACAGACTTTCGCAGTTTGAACTTTTCGTCTGTTATTCGAAAGAAACCGCAATAGATCTTCAGCCTTATGAGCGTCATGGTTATGTAACAGACGTTGTTGCCCAGGAGCACCCCAATCCGCAGAGTGATTTTTTCATGCTTTGCGGTAATCCACAGATGGTTGATGATGTTTTTTTGTTGTTGAAAAGCCACGGATTTTCTGGCCGGAATGTCCGTCGAGAAAAATACGTTTTTGCGAGGCAGGAAAACAATAATGCTCGGTCGAAAACCCTGAGTAAAGATGACCGGGCGCTGTTGCTGGAGAAAATCAAGCGATACCAGGAATAGCAGAAGTGTACAGTTTCAATTCTTATGGGCTGCATAGCCAGTGCCAGGGCTCGAACGCTATACCTTGCTGGTTGCCTCTCGGATAACTCATTGAAAAACTAAATTCTCTGGCATGGCTTTGTAACCAATTAAAGGCGTTGGTTTGTTCAAATTCTTCAGTGAGAGGCGGTGTGCCGGTCTGACCTAGATCTAATGCCCTGCCGGTGTGGTGTTCGCTAAAGCCTGGCAGTGCGCTTATCTTGAGTATCTGGTTCATGTCTTGACCGGCGTTGAGCTTGCGCTGAATTATGTCGAACTGGTATTCGATAGATCGAAATCCAGAAATGACGTAGAGACTGATTTCATCCTGTGCGGCCGCCGATATCATTTTTTTCCAACAGATGGCGGTTTTTGCAGTGGCCAGAACCGGTTTCAGAGTATCGGCATGAGGGATGGGTTGTAGCTCGTGTTCTGCTGCTTCGTTATGTGGGGGAGGGCGATAGTGCGCCAGGAAGTTCTCTCCTAAGCCCAGTGAGGCGATGAGCGTGGCGCTTCCTGACAACGATGCCTCCTTAAAAGGGTATCTAACTAGATCTTCTGTCCTACCCTACGAATTTATTTAAATGATGGTCTGCACTACCGAACTGGGCGTCTATGACCAGTAAACGCTTGAAATAGTGTGCTATCGGCAATTCCTCGGTCATGCCCATGCCGCCGTGTAACTGTACTGCATTTTGACTGATGAATCGTCCGGTTTTACCTACCAGGTATTTCAGCGCATGAATATTTCTCTGTGCATCTGCCGTGCCTTGTGTTTCCAGCATGGTTGCTTTCATGCACAGGGATTTAACCAGATTATATTCCACAAACATTTCAGTCATTCGATGTTTTAACACCTGAAAATCAGCCAGAGGGTGGTCGAATTGTTGCCTTTGTTTGGTATATTCAATAGTGCTTTTATAGAGCGCTTCCATGGCGCCTATAGCCTCAGCGGCCAGTCCCAGGATGCCTCTATTTGCCAGCGACTGGATTAGTTTGCTGGCCTTGCCGGTCTTACCAAGCAGACAGTCTCGCTCAACACGAACCTGTTCCAGGTTGAGTTCAGATGCCCGTAAGCCATCTACGGTGGCGTAGTCTGTGCGGGTAAGTCCATTTGCGGCTGGGTCGACAATAAATAAGCTGACCCCATCAGTATCAAAATCTCCGCCTGATGTTCTGGCGCTCAGCAGTATTCTATCAGCAGACACGGCGTTAAAAACCAATGACTTAGTACCACTCAGGCGAAACCCGCTGTCCTCAGCAGTTGCTTTGGTCTGTACCGCTGAGAGATTGGTGGGTTCAACCGGTTCAGCATAGGCAAAGGTGCCGATCAGGTTTCCTTCGATGATAGCTGGGATGATGTCCTGTTTCTGTTCCTGGCTACCTGCCAGCTCAACCGCCGCGCCGAATAAAATTACAGTGGACAAAAAGGGTTCTACAACCAGTCCTTTGCCAAACGCCTCTAGCATGATCATGCTGTCAACGAGGGATCCGCCCAGGCCGCCAAATTCTTCAGAAAAGGTCATTGCTAACCAGCCGAGGTCGGCAAATTGCTGCCAGTTGCTATTGTCATAGCCATGGTCATTCGTTATGAATTTGTTTCGTTCTGAGATACTGTATTGAGTACTGATAAATTTTTGAATGCTATCCTGGAGCAGGCGTTGTTCAGAGGTCAGCGACAGATCCATAATTTTTTCCTTATTTAGCCTAAGTCAAGAACATTTTTGGCGATGACATCTTTCTGAACTTCGCTGGCGCCACCATAGATGGTGGTCGCTCTACCGCCAAGATAGCTGGAGGTCGCGCTTCTTGCGAAATCAGGACCGATCGGTTTGCCACCCCAGGGTGCTGCGTAGATGCCCGCGGCCTCAATATTGAGCTCTGAAATTCTCTGCTGAATTTCAGTACCTTTAAGTTTTAGAATTGAAGACTCCGGGCCAGGGCCCTCGCCGGCACTGACTTGGGAAAGGGTTCTGAGTTCGGTGAATTCCAGAGCAAGTAATTCGGCCTCCAGTGCGCCAACCTTGTTCTTAAAGCTGGGTAGATCCATTAGAGAGCCGTCTCCCGTCTTGACGCTTCTTGCATTGGCTTTAGATTTTTCCAGGGCCAGTACGGAATGCTGAATACCTGCCAGGCCCGTTCTTTCGTGGACAAGCAGGCCTTTCGCGTAGGTCCAGCCTTTGCCTTCTTCACCTATTCTGTTGGTTACCGGAACTTTGACATCTGTCAAGTAGACTTCGTTGACTGAGTGGCTGCCTCCCAGGGTGATAATAGGCCGGGTTTCTATGCCGGGATCATCCATGGGGATGAGCAGGAAAGTGATGCCTTCCTGCTTGGCGCCTGAGCTTGAAGTTCTTGTAAGGCAGAACATCCAGTGTGCGATATGCGCCAGAGTGGTCCATATTTTTTGGCCATTGACAAGATAATAGGTGCCATCTTCACTTAATTCAGCCTTTGTTTTTAGGTTCGCCAGGTCGGAACCAGCGCCTGGCTCCGAATAGCCCTGGCACCAGTTGACGCTGCCATCGCGAATACCGGGCATGAATCGGTCTATCTGTTCTTTGCTGCCGTGATTCATGAGAATCGGAGCCAGCATGCCGACGCCGAAGGGGATCTGAGGCGGGGTTGCATGGCGGGCCATTTCCATATCAAAAATATATCGCTGGGTAGGCGTGAATCCGGGGCCACCAAATTCGACCGGCCATTTTGGCACATCCCAGCCGCCCTGCGCCTTCAATGCCTGGAACCACTCGTTTCGTTTGGTCCACATTTCCATGCCTTTGGGCAGGTTGGCCTTGATAAAATTGACAACTTTATTCTGGAATGCCAAGTCGTCTTCGCTGAATTCAATATTCATGATTAACGCCTGTGAATTGAAGTGACACCATGTTAAATCGTGTCCTGCTGTAATTCAAATTAGCACCTGGGAATAACAATTGAGGTACCATAGTTTGGTAGTTTGCCTGTGTGTTGTCGCTGTCTGTATACTGGCAATTCGCAGCATTAACCCGGCTTCTCCATCGAAATACCTGTACCGACAGCAAGCAGCGAAATCAAGGTTCTAAAAAACCTTACCATTCCATTCAGATTGGGACCAAAGCTCAGTGATACTGTTTATAGAGGTTAGCGATGATCTCCATAAATTCCGAATGTGTTTCTCGGATAATATCTATGACAGGTTTAATGCTGTCTATCCTGCCAGCAACCTGGCCGGATAATGGAATAGCAGCTTCCATATCACCATCAAAATAGAGATCTTTGGCAGTACCAAACTCTGTCATGACGTTGGTATCCGGAAGCCTTTCCAGTCTGGATGTCCTTTCCGTTCGAAGCGCTCTCAGAGCAGGTGAGTGGAACTTGTTCAGAAATACAGTTCCAGTATCCTCGGCACTGATAATGGCATTTTTCCAGTTATCGTGGACAGGTGACTCTAGTGCAGAAACCATTCTGGTGCCCATTTGGATACCCTCAGCGCCTAACGCGAAAGCAGCGGCCATAGAGCTGCCATCGATAAAACCACCTGCAGCAATGATGGGAACATCCGTCCTGGAACGAATCAAGGGGAGTAAGACCATAGAAGCGACTTCATTTGGGCTCTTGAAACCGCCACCTTCTCCTCCTTCAACGATCAGACCATCGACACCTGCTTCAATGGCTTTCAATGCGGTTTTCAGGGTAGGTACAACATGAAAGACAGTTAACCCTGCAGCCTTTAAGGGCTCCGTATAGCGAGTTGGGCTGCCAGCTGATGTGGTCACAAAACGGACGCCCTGATCAATGACGAATTGGGCAATATTAGGATCTCTGACGAAAGCCTGAGCAATATTGACACCCCATGGTTTGTCGGTCAGATCTTTCATTTTTTTGATTTCAATTTTTATCTGATCGAGTTCACCAGAACTGGTTTCAATGATGCCCATACCGCCAGCATTGGAAACTGCAGATGCAAGTTGAGACCGGGCAATCCAGCCCATGGGAGCTTGAATAATCGGAATCTCGACGCCTAGCATTTCGGTAACGCGATTATTGAAAGTCATTTAAGTCCCCTTTTTACGCTGCCAGTGAGCATAACTGTAATTAATATTGGAATGAATGGTTTCTGAACTGATCAGATTGAATTCTTCAGAATCAAAATGCGGAAAGAAGACGTCGCCAGTAACTTCCGTGTGGATTGTTGTTAAGTGTAATTCGGTTGCTCCCGGGAGAGTCTCAGCATAGATTTGGCCACCACCTACTACGAAAATGGGTCGGCCAGTTTTCTCTGCAGTTATCATCGCGGCTTTCAGAGAAGTCGCTGTAAGGCATCCATCCCGGTGATATCGATTATCTCGGCTGAGGATGATGGTCTTGCGTCCTGGCAGTGGTCTGCCGATCGACTCAAAAGTCTTGCGACCCATGAGCAGACAGCCTCCCTGGGTAATTTTTTTGAACAGTGCCTGTTCCCCTTTTACCTGCCAGGGGATATCGCTGCCATTACCAATGACATTGTTGTCCGATCTGGCGGCGACAATAGAAAATTCTCTGCTCACATATGTTCTACTGTTTGTATGCCTAACAATGACAGGCCTGTCTGAAGGATGTGAGCGGTAACTTTCGCTAGGTGCAAGCGACTGTCCTGAATGTCCTGGGTTTCGCTTAAAACAGGGCAATGTTCGTAGAATCTCATAAATGAACTGGCTAATTCGTACAGGTAATGGCACAGGATATTAGCCTGATAGTCTTCCAGGTACGCATCTATGGCTTCGGTAAATTGTAGCACTCTGATAGCCAGCAGTATTTCCTGATCCTCGGTCAGTGTCATCTGGTTAACCCGGCTGTTTTCCTGGGTTTGCCGCTTCCTGAATAAACTGCGTATTCTGGTATAAGCGTACTGAAGGTAAGGAGCGGTATTACCTTCAAAAGAGAGCATGCTGTCCCAATCGAAAATATAATCGGTAGTGCGGTTTTTTGATAATTCTGCATATTTGATAGCGCCAATGCCGACCACTTCTGCCACTTCTAATTGCTGCTGCTCGGGCATGGCACTGTTTTTTTCTCTGATAAGTGTAAAAGCTCGGCGAGTGGCCTCGTCAAGCACGTCAATGAGCTTGACGTCCGCACCATCCCGGGTTTTGAAGGGTTTACCATCTGCTTTCAGGATAAGGCCGTTCGGTAGGTGTCGAAAAATTTGCTGGGGCTTGGTAAAACCAGCGGCGCTTGCTACGGCAAATACCTGGCGGAGATGCAGTTGTTGAGAGGCGCCGACAAAATACAGCACCTCATCGGCATCGATAATCTGTGAGCGGTACCGAGCAGCGGCCAGATCTGTAGCAAGATACGGGTATCCACCGTCGGACTTGCGAACTATTGCGGGCAGAGGGCGTTCGTTTTGGCCTTTGAATTCATCCAGAAATACGCATTGTGCCCCGTCAGACTCGGTCAGCAAGCCTCGGCCTTGGAGTTTTTCAACAATAACCGGGAGATCCTCATTGTAGGCACTCTCTGCTTTTACATCGGCCTCCGTCAACGAGATGTTGAGTTTGCTATAAACGGTCTGGCAGTGATCCAGCGATATGGCAATAAATTTTACCCACAGGCTGTGACAGCGCGAGTCCTTTCGCTTTAGCTTTACGACATATTCCCTGGCTTTCGCGGCAAAATTTTCGTCGCTCCGAAATAGCCTGCTGGCTGACTGGTAGAACTTTTCCAAATCAATTAGTTTTGAGCTGATCTCTTCTCCAGGTACTGTGATCTGGTCCAGGTAAGCGAGCAGACTACCGAACTGAGCGCCCCAATCACCAACATGGTTGGCTCGTACGACCCGATGATTGCAGAATTCAAGTACTCTTGCTGCAGTATCACCAATTACTGTGGAGCGAAGATGGCCTATGTGCATTTCTTTCGCTAGATTCGGCGCACTGTAGTCAATGACCACGGTTCTGATATCCGCCTTGGTTGCTGGCGATTCATGGAGCTGGAAATCCGTCATGTTTTTTTCGATGAATTGAGCAGTCAGCCGGATATTGATAAACCCCGGCCCGGCTATTTCAAAGTCAAACTCCGAATGACTTCCGAGTATGTCTACCACCTGTTGAGCCAGCATTCTGGGCGCAGAGCCAGTTTTTTTCGCAGCCGCCATCATGCCGTTGGCCTGATAGTGACCAAATTCCGGTTTTTGAGATTGACGGATTTGTG
>JAPKEK010000429.1 GCA_028822125.1 Pseudomonadales bacterium
GGTTGCTTCTGGAATCTCGGCTCCCTTGCTTAATATCCCCATTGCGCTAGCGCAGGAGTCAGAAGATCTTGACCTTGAAGAAATCATAGTCACAGCGACCAAACGTAAGCTGAATCTGCAGGATGTTGCCCAATCAATCATGGCCATATCTAATGATGACATCCAGAGAATGGGTATCAGGAGCATGGCAGACTACGTCAAAGTACTGCCCAGCGTCGTATTGACAGCAGAAAGACCAGGACAGAATGACCTGGTGATGCGTGGTATTACCCAGGATGCCTACACCTGGTATGTTGATAGCACGGTTGCCCTGTACCTTGATGAACAGCCCATGACTACAAGTTCACAACAGGTGAGCGTACGCGCCATGGATCTGGAAAGAGTTGAAGCCTTACCCGGACCGCAGGGGACCTTATTTGGTTCTACATCGCAGTCTGGGACGTTGCGTATGATCACTAATAAACCCGATCATAAAGGCCTCTATGGCGCGATCGAAACCTCTGTTGGCACCATTTCAGGCGGTGACATGAGCTTTGACGTCAATGGTCACCTGAATATACCGCTGGTAGATGATGTTTTGAGTATGCGTGTGGTGGGCTATACGTCGAGCGATGGTGGTTATGTTGATAATGTTCTGGGTAGCAGCTTTAGTGGTAGCTATGATAATGCAGATATAGTCGATGAAAATATTAATACTTATGATGTGACCGGTGGGCGCGTTGCGGTATTGTGGAACATATCGGATGACTGGTCTGGTTTGTTGAGTTATGTTGCCGAAAACAGTGAACTTGAAGGTAGTTGGGATACGGATCCAGCGTTAGGTGACTATAAAATCACTCGCTTTGTTGATGAGATGAGAGATGATGAGTGGTATTCCTCAGCTTTTACGCTCAAGGGTGATCTGGGTTTTGCCGACTTATCGGCTACCGCGACGCACTATGGCCGAGACATCGTTTATTTGTGGGATAACCATACTTACTCGCAGTGGAAAGACGCGTATTATGGCTATGGCCTTTACGACACTGACTATACTCGTTCGAATGTTTTCAATGACCAGGAGCAGCAGCGAGATGCGGCTGAGATTCGACTGGTATCAAAAGGTGATAGCAAATTCCTTTGGATGGCTGGCGCCTATTGGGAAGATGTTTACGACGAGTGGTATTACGGTTCTGGTTATCCTGATTATATGTCTACCGATGCAGCCTATTATGCTAATTATTGGGCCTGCTTCTATGCTAATTACTATGATTTTGTGGACTGCCCAATTGATACCACGGTGGGTTACTCCGATACCTTTAAACGTTCGGTTGAACAAACAGCCGTCTTCGGCGAAATCAGCTACGATGTTACTGATAAATTGGCATTGGGTGCCGGTATGCGCTGGTCTGAGTTTAAGAGGAAAACTTTCAACAGGGATGATTTCCCAGAGGGGTTGCCGCCCTTTAGCGGTGGAGGAATGCCCGCTAATGGGTCTATCCAGAGCGAAGGTAAAAGCGATGATATCCTTTATAAATTCAGCGCTAGTTATAATATTGATGATGACAAAATGGTGTATGCCCTGTTCAGTCAGGGTTTCCGAATAGGCGGCGCGAACTCACCTCGTGCAGTTGCAACCGGTGAGGTGCCTGAAAATTTTGACGCAGACTTCATGGACAATTACGAACTTGGCCTTAAGAGTAGCTGGATGCAAAATCATCTGCAGGTGAATGCGCAATATTTTCAAATGAAATGGACTGATATGCAGATTGCGCATTGGAACGGTGTGGGGCCCTGGTGGGTCGGCGGTACTGTCAATGCGGGAACTGCTCAATCCTCTGGTATTGAGCTGGATGTCAAGTATCAGATTACTGATAACCTTAACATTAGTGGCAGGGGCACTTTTACCGATGCGAAATTTACGGAGGAATATACTTCACCAGGAGGATCGGTTTATCGTGATGATATGAAAATGCCCAATTCCCCCGACCAGAAAGGCTATCTTGGGATCTCCTATGATCGACCGAATGTGGCGGGAGGTCACTTCTGGATCTATTACGGTATCAGCTACCAGGGTGAAACGTGGAACAGGACGTCAAATATTATAGAAAATGATGCCAGTGGCATTTCGCCGTCGCATCACAATAGCAATTTATCCGTCGGACTTGATGATCTCGGTAATGGTTGGGATGTATCCTTATATATCGATAATGTTTTCGATCAGGCAACCTATAGCTTTGTGAATACCGGTGCTAATGGCTATGCAGATTTATTTGGCAGCGATCGACAACGAAATGTTCGAAGTCTGGCGCAACCGCGAACGGCCTGGTTGGTGGTAAGAAAAACCTTTGGGGAATAACGCAACCTCTTAGTAGAAAGCGTCTGAATGGTTAAACTAGTTGCCAGTTCCGTGGTGCGAGGAGCACAGCAGGGACAGAGCCATGGTGGCGTCTTTCTGGTCAATTTTGACACCCAAAAAATCGACCAGGTCATTGATTGGAATACTTCGGGCATCGACTGGCAGGGACGCGGCTGGGATCGGGGGTTAAGAGGTATCGCCTTTGATCAGGATCGAGTTTTTATAGCTGCTAGCGACGAACTGTTTGCGTACACCCCTGATTTTCAGCTAATTGATTCGTGGCGCAATCCCTACCTCAAACACTGTCACGAAATTGCTGTATTTAACCGTAGCCTATTCTTAACCTCTACTGGTTACGACAGCATATTAGCATTTGATCTGGATCAGTTATGCTTTAACTGGGGCATGAATATTCAATCCGCCGGCATTAAATTTAACCCGGTGAGCTTCGACCCACTTGATGACAATGGGCCCATGATGCTCAATAGAATACATATCAATAATGTTGTCTGTAATGAAAATGGCATGTACCTATCGGGCTTGAGAACCGGTGGTATGCTTCATTTCAATGGCAAGGTTATTAATATGGCGGTGGAACTGCCACCAGGAACCCACAATGCTGTGCCTTTTCGCGATGGTGTTTTGTTCAACGACACAGAACAGAATGTGCTCCGTTATGCCGGCCGTGGCGAAGGGGAAGAGGATCGCGCGATGGCAGTTCCCGAATTCGAAGCAAGCGATCTCACTCATATCGAAGCGCTGGATCAGCAATTGGCAAGACCCGGTTTTGCAAGGGGTTTGTGCCTGATTTCGGATACCATAGTCGCTGGAGGCGCCTCTCCTTCGACCATTACGCTATATGATCTAGCGGGAAACAAAACCCTGGCATCAGTGCGATTGAGTACGGATGTTCGAAATGCGATTCATGGCCTGGAAGTTTGGCCGTTTGCGTAAAGTCCCCTGCAGGAATTTTATAACCCTGCGTTTCGAGTGATCGATGGCAGTTCACCTACA
>JAPKEK010000430.1 GCA_028822125.1 Pseudomonadales bacterium
ACAGATCATCTTTGTCGATCTGGTACAACGTGCTGTCAACGGCAAGGCAGACTATCAATGGGCCAAGCAGACCGCCGAGGCGGCATTGGAAGAATAACCTTTTCCCCCCGGCCCCCGGGTTATCCGGAGCCTTCCCCAGGGCAAGTGTCACAATGGATCCAGCAAGCCACAACCAAGAACAAGCCTGGAACCGAACTCATTTGCTCTCGCAGGCCCCGCGGGAAAATTTATTTTACACAGGTATAACCTTGAAGAAAGTAATTACCTCTCCAGTTTCTACTAATGCAGAATCATTCGCTATCCCACCATCATCCTCAAAAGGTGACGCCTCAATATATGATTTTATTTTTTACTCGCGATCCTAATTTATCTCAACAGATTCGACTCAGAGCTTTGTCGCCCTGGTAGCGATACTAGTTGGGCTGAATTTACTTAAAGGAACGGAATCTGACCTATAATCTTCATATAAATCAGCAATAACAAAACCGGCTTTAAGTTGCCCGCCAATTTGCGATTGCAATGAATGACTAAACTCAAGAGCGCGCCCGCTTTCTTCCAGTTCCTTAAGGCCAGCTTGGTCAAGGCTACCGGGTTCTGCATAAGGCAGTTTGTATTTCACCTCAGTTTTACCCGTGCGCACGCTTTCATCGTGATCAAAAAGAAACATGCTTGGGTTCATAAAACCTGCCAGCAAGTCACCTTTAAGTTTTAGTACGCGATAGCATTGCTGCCATACGATTTCAACATCCGGCACAAATATATTAGAAACCGGATGAAAAATCAGATCAAAGCTGTCCGCAGCAAATTGTGAAAAGCCGGCCATATCACCGCGTATACAGGTAATGTCTAGTTTGTCACGGTTAGCAAGCATGCGATCTTTTTCCAACTGCACATCAGAAAGATCATAGCTAACAACGCTAGCACCTGCCGCTGCAAGCACAGGCGCTTGCTGCCCGCCACCAGATGCAAGGCAAAGTACCTTTTTACCGTGAATGTTTCCAAACCATGATTTGGGTACTGGCTTTAGTGGAGTAAGAATCACATGCCAGTCCCCGTTTCTGACTGCGCTGATAATTTCTTCAGAGACAGGTACAGACCACTCGCCGTCATTTGATGATTCGCGGTTCCAGGCCTGGCGGTTGTGTTCGAGAATATCCATGATTGATTATATACGTTTTAGTTGTGTAGAAAGATAGGCACAATCAAGGCTCGGCCCGGGCTACTACTTGTCTTCAATAGTCGCGCAAATCTTCCGGTCTATTATTGCAAGCATCATCGCCATGTGGTTTTCAAGATGCCGAGAGTTTCGTGCCGACGAGAGCGGCGCTGCGCTTGCCGGCAAGGCTAAGATGATCTCGGCTCTGAAAAGGATTGCCAGCAGTGTAGCTCAGGCGTCTCTGCCGGGTGAATTCGTCGCTTTTTGGTATTTCAGGGAATAAATCAGCTGGCATCAGCAGACTGCGCCATCCCACCCGCCCCTGAAAGAGAGAATCAGGTCGCTGCAGCAGAAAAAATTCTATAATAGTGAACTGCTTGTATAGTCGTATTACACAGATGCTGGTTGATGCAGATAAAGGCAGATAAAGGCAGATAAAGACAGATAAAGGCAGGTAATCATTGTGTTATGGTGGCAAATCAGCCATCACGCTGAACGTTAAAACAATCATCTTAATCGATCCCAGCTAACGAGATATTACATGCCTGAATCAAATGACATCCTCGAAATAAGACAATCGGTCAGGCAGCTCTGTGCCAAGTATGGCGAAGATTACTGGCTCCAGCTGGACCGGGAAAGGGGCTTCCCTACGGAGTTCGTCAGCGAACTAACCGAGTCCGGTTTTCTGACCGTGCTGATTCCCGAAGAATACGGCGGTGCTGGATTAGGTGTCTATGAAGCATCGATTATTATGGAGGAAGTATGCAGGTCAGGCGCCCATGCAGGTGCCTGCCATGCGCAAATGTATGTCATGGGGTCTGTCCTGCGACATGGTAGTGATGAACAGAAAAAAACTTACCTTCCCAAAATCGCCGCAGGAGAACTGAGGCTGCAGAGCTTTGCGGTCACAGAACCTACTACTGGAACTGATACTACCAGCCTAAAGACGGTCGCTCGTCGGGATGGTGACAATTATATTATTAATGGCCAGAAAGTATGGATCAGTCGAATCGAGCATTCAGACCCGATGGTGTTGCTGGCCAGAACAACCGCCAAAAATGCGGTTACAAAAAAAACCGATGGCCTGTCTGCGTTTATTGTTGACGTCCGTGAAGCAGTAGGTAATGGCCTGGAAATTCGGCCCATTGAATCTATGATCAATCATCATTCCTGCGAACTGTTCTTTGATGATCTCGTCCTTCCAAAAGCAAACCTGCTGGGAGAAGAAGGCAAAGGCTTTAAAGTAATTCTGGACGGGATGAACGCAGAAAGAATTCTGATCGGTGCAGAGTGTGTAGGTGACGGTCGATACTTTATTGATAAAGCAACAGCCTACGCCCGTGATCGAACAGTTTTTGGCCGGCCTATCGGGCAGAATCAAGGTGTTCAGTTTCCTATCGCGCGCTGTTATGCAGAAGTTGAAGCCGCTTGGCTAATGGTTGAAAAAGCGGCAAACATGTTCGACGCCGGTGAAACCTGCGGCGCAGAGGCCAATATGTCAAAGATGCTTGCATCGGAAGCTTCCTGGCATGCCGGTGATGTCTGCATGCAAACTCACGGCGGTTTCGCCTTTGCCAAGGAATACCATATTGAACGAAAATTTCGAGAAACCAGGTTGTATCAAATTGCGCCAATATCGACCAACTTAATCCTGAGTTTTATAGGCGAACACGTCCTGAACCTGCCTCGATCATTCTAACGAGTACTCAGCTGAGTTCGCCAGAATAACCTGATCCCCCACCGAGATAGCGCCTTTTCCAGGACTCGCAAGATAAGTCCCAAACATGACACCGCCGGCATAATCGTTTTTACGGCGCCGGTAACGACTTAAAGTCCGCAACGGTTCCTTACTGGCAACGTCAGTTTCCTGGGAGAAAGTCGTGACCGCACAACGTTCACAAGCCACCATCGCCTCCAGGCGCATGGTTGGGAAAGCCAAGTATCGAATCTGATCTTCCTGATAGGGCTGCAGGCCACTTACCACCAGATTCGGTCTAAAACGGTTCATTAAAACAGGCTCAGACAGACGAGTATTCAGATCAAACAAGGATGCCTCATTGGTTAAAAGCACAGGGGCAATATCCACAAATTTGGACTGTTTCAGCCCATCGATAAGCTTAAATTCCGCTAACGGAATGGGCAATGGGTCTGGCCCCAGGGCTTTTACCAATCGCACCGTCGCCTGTAAGCA
>JAPKEK010000431.1 GCA_028822125.1 Pseudomonadales bacterium
CTGCCATGCCGGGATTGATTTATACCGCCATGTGGGAACGCGCCGTGGCCGAGATTGCCCAGGCGACTGGCAGTACAACTGACAAAGTACTTGAGGAGGAGTGCCCGTGGGGCGTTATGGAACGGCTGAAGAGGTCGCCTCGCTTATTACTTTTTTGTGTTCGAATGCTGCTCCCTATGTCAACGGTACCTCCATAGAGGTCGATGGCGGTCAGGCCGCTGACCTTTAGCTCAATACCGGTTGTGCGGGAATATTGCAGCGAAATTGTGGTGGTGTATGAAGGCAGCCAACGCCGGTGGCTATGATCAACGACTAGGCGGCCCTGGGCTTACAATCCGTCGGTGCCAGGTGTCTGGCCGATTGGGCTGACCGGTAGCAAAATCTGCAACCGCTATCAAATACCCCTATTGACCGGGTTCTGGTGCGTTACATATGAGACTGGGTCAGTTCTGTATTAGAGAAACTCCAGGCCACTTTATATTGCTCAGAGATAGTGTCTGCTTCGGCTTTTTTACCCTGTTTTCTTAGCGCTAATTGTAGGCCAAATAGAGACCAGCCATTTTTCTGATTCCAGAGTAGATCTTTTCGATACACCTGTTCCGCTTCCTCATTCCTACCTGCTTTCAGGAGGGCAGCGCCAAGGAATTGGCGCATGGGTTGCGGCCAGTCCGGCGGTTCGGTGTAATTATTCAGGTCCTCGAGTGCTACCGCTTTTTGGAAAGCAGCGATGGCACCATGGAGGTCTCCACCGGCTTCGAGCAGTTCTCCCTGAAGCGCAATAGACGCAAGTTTCAGTACGCTAGAAGCTGGTGTGGCGCCAATACGATATTGATCGGCATTAGCAGCACTGGCCAGAGACTGTAGTTGCTTGAGCTGGGCCTCTGCGGCTGGCATATCATCGGTTGCCAGATACGCGCTGCCAAGGGTATAAGCCCTGATTCCGTCCAGATAAGGCAGCCCGGAAGGCGTAGATTGCTGGCTAAGCAGGTTATGCCATTTGCCGAATATTTTCTCCACTAGCCAGACGGCGGCAATTCTTTTTTGATTTCGAGGTGCACTGCCTGCAGACAATGCGCTGGCTTGATGCGCTGCTTTTATAGCGACTTCATAGTTGCCCTGAACAGTCGCAGCGTAGCGTATGAAGTCTATAGCATGACCGGCATGAATTTTGTGGGATAAAGGATAGGTGCCAATATTGGGTAACGGCGAGTTTCCCCAGATCTCCGCAAACGCTTTATCGACCTGCTGAGATCGAATATTGTTGTCAATGGCCTTTTGATACTGTCCGGTTCGAACGTAAATATGCGCAGGCATATGCACGACATGACCGGCAATAGGGACTGTCTTTTCAAGGCCATCAGCTGAAACCAGGGCGCGTGCGGGTTGCATTGAGGCTTCTATTAAGTGAATGTGTAAGTGGTAAACACCGGGATGATCAATGCCCTTTTCGATAATATGTTCTAGCGCCAGCGCTACCGGTAAGGTTTCGTCTTTCGGATTTCCCTGCTTGTCCCAGTAGTTCCATCTGCCTATGGACATGTAGCTGGCTGCGTATAAAGCGGCAATATCGGGATCATCAGGATATTTGCTGTTGAGTCCGCGCATCTCTTGAAGGTATGCCCTATCCCGGGCATTATCATCGGCAATGCTTTCTTTATCGTAGAGTACGAACAGCGCTTGGATTAATGCTTTTTCCAGTTCAGAGGCTTGTTTCAGCCTTGCCAGCGCCTTATTAATGGCTTTAAACCCTTCTCCTTTAGGATCATCCGGCATCCTTGCGTAGCGACTATTTGGGTTTGGGCCCATGGCATGGGCCATACCCCAATAGGGCATGGGATTATCAGGGTCCAGGCGTGCTGCTTGCTGGTGGGACGCAATTGATTCCGGGAAATAAAACCCCCAGGCCAGACGTAGCCCCTGGTCAAAGTATTGCTGGGCAGATGCTGAGTCGGTGGAAATAGATCGACTGTAGTCACCGCTGCCAGCAACGAGGACGGCTCTGTCCGCAGGGTCCGCCTGTTCAGCGCTAATCTGAGTGTAATAAGACGAGAAAGCCAGTGCGCAGAGCAGTAATTTTGACGTCAGGCATCGATTAGAGATAATTTTTTTCACGTAGGGTCCCTGTCTTGCTTAGGCGAAACAAGAATAAAACATTGAATGAGGCGGTGGGTCAACCACCCAGGTAGAAATATTGGGTTAGTCAGGCATTGGCAGCTACCTGAGCGCTTGTGGATCTGCCAGCCTTGGTATTATCAAGCGTGCTTAAGTGCGGGCTAACCAGTCGGTAATGTCTGTTCATGATGGGGCTATTGTGAAGTAATAACCTTAATATGCAGAACATGCTTTGTCCGTAAGTTAGTGGGCGTGAATATTTCTCAATATACGGGTTCACAGATTCGGTTCCCAGGGGAAAGGGTAATCGGGTTAATTGGGCTGGTGCTGGAAAATTTTTTTTGAGCTGAGCCGATAGAATCAGTTTTGGTGTTGTTTCCAAGGGAATTGTTTTAGTTTTTGATAAACGGTATGTTCAGGGACTGGTTGAGGTTTGGACCGAAGATGGGTTGAACACTTCGGCAGCCAGGATATTGACTGGTTGCCGTTCATTGAGGATGACTAACTAGATGATTAATTAAAAGACTAATTAAAAGACTAATTAGATAATTAATTAGATGACAAACCAAAGGAGCAATTGAGATGTCTGATGCTAACCTGAAAAATGCTTTAGAGATTATGACCAGTCGTATTGGCGAGCAAACGTCCCAGAGTGAGTGGTTTGAAATCACTCAGGAACGAATCAATGATTTTGCCGAAGTGACCATGGATCATCAATGGATTCACGTGGATGTGGAGCGGGCAAATCAAGGCCCTTTTGGTGTGCCCATAGCTCATGGTCACTTGACCTTGTCTATTATGGGGCATCTACCCAGAGCAGCGGCGGCAGCAAATGAGGCAGATCGGATTGAAGGTCAGAAGCTGGGAATTAATTATGGCTTTGATAAAGTAAGGTTTCCGAGTCCAGTACCTGCAGGCTCAAGAATAAGGACCACCAGTACCCTCAAACGAGTAGAGATAAAAGGCAGTATGATTGAGACGATGAATGAGGTCGTGGTTGAAGTTGAGGCGTGCGCTGCATCGTCGTCGTCGTCATCGCCTTTGCATTCACTCCCATCATCATCGCTTCTTCCCCTCTTACTGCCTGGAGAGCTTTCCTTCAGTTTGCTCGCGAGCGCCAGTTGAGCTAGCGCCATGCCCTCGGCCTTGGCGAGAATGTCAAGCTTTTTGACGCGTGGCTTGAGTCCCGCAATGTCTGCCGAGTTGAACATGAACTGCATACCGGAAGACTTCTG
>JAPKEK010000432.1 GCA_028822125.1 Pseudomonadales bacterium
CCTCAGTGGTGAATCCCTGGGGGCGCAGCCATGACGTTAAGAACCTGTTTATTGTAGATGGCAGCATTTTTGTAACAGCGGGCGGCCTGAATCCAACCAGTACAATTCAGGCTCTGGCCCTGTATATCGCCGACACCATGAAGAAAAACCTGGCCAATCTATTTGACTGAGGAGACCCGCAGTGAATAAGGGCAATATCACCACTGATTATCCAATAACTGATGTGCAGAGACATAAGCTGGGCTGCTTACTCGATGTATTGATTCCTGCCAGTCAGGACGGCCACATGCCCAGCGCAGGAGATCTGGATCTAATAGCCTATCTGCAGGCAAAAGCGATGGATTTCCTGCCCTCGCTGATCGCTCTTCTGGACGGTTTAGATGAAGACTTCCCAACCGATAATTTCAAAGGACGATATCAGGCCATCAAGATACTGAGCAATGACGAACCCGAGTTATTTCAGGCGTTGATCTACCAGGCCTATGCGCTTTACTATCAGAGTCCGGCGGTACTTGAAGGTATCGGTGCTGCAGCAGGCGCACCGTTTCCCAGGGGAAATACCATAGAATCCGGCGATCTGTCCTTGCTTGATGCGGTACTTGCAACACCCAAACAATACCGAAAAGCGCCCTCTTAACGTCGCCTGATTTTGACCCTGACGGACTCGAACCCGCAGATTCAGATAAGCTGGTAGGGCCTAAGATCCATACCGGGGAACCGGGCAGCTACTCCTGCAAATGCTTCACTGTTCCAATAGGCATCACCGGGAGCAGGAAAGCCCAGTAGACTTCGCTCTTCTACAGTCGCCGTTTCAACCCAGTCCTGAAAGGACTTATGATCGCCTTGCTCGGCCCAGCCTACGATCCCCAGCCAAGGGCAACCACTGGGTGCATAAGTCACAAACTCACCAATGCGCGCACCTGCCCTTCTGAAGGCCGTGCCACGATGGAAAGTCCGCATGCTATAAGCCAGTACTGATCCCGCCGGAACAATAACCTTGACCTCATTTTCATATAAGGAAGCTCGTTTATGCTTCTCATAGGAGGTCGGCCAGAGTATTTCATCCTTGTAATGCTGCCACGAGCATACCGCAGTCGGCGCAAGTCCTTCATCTACGCCCGTATAGTAAATCAGATACGCAGTCTGCCAGTATTGTTGATCGATGGTCGGATAAACCAGCGTATGATTGGTATAGTCCAGATGCATCAGCTGCTCTTTATCCGCCCTGTGACCCTGATATTTATAGGTTAGGTCTGCCTGCTCACAAACCAGATCATCATGACCTGCATTGATCGCAGCAAACGCTCTCAAGTCCGGATGCAGCGTTATGGCATTTAATTGCTCACCGGCAAATGGAAAACGGTTGTCTCTTCGAGTTCGCGGTGGATCATTCAAATGATCTGGTTTGGGTTTGTTCGGATTGAGGGCATATTCTAACCATCCAGGAATCAATCTATCGATTTCTTCATGGGCTTTGCCAAGCTCGTCTTCTGTCAGAAAGTTTTCCACAACGACATACCCGTGCTGACGATAGTGCTCTAAGTGTCGGGACTTAAATCGCATCCAGGCCTTCTGCCAGGGTTAGACTGACGGGGAACAAAACGCTGACGAACAGCGCAGTCAACCGCAATATCATGCTCAGGTTTCTATTCATTGGCTGGAATCCATCATATATTCGACCACCGCTTCAATTTCCTGATCTGTTAAATGAGTAAAACCGCCTTTGGGGGGCATGAACCCGTATCGACCAGTATAACCATCAATAGCACGTTTCTTTAATGTCACCATGCCTGCTGCTGCCCTGCCCTGCCAATCACTCACTTCGCCGACAACAGGCGCCCCTCCCATACCGGATTTATGGCATAGCGAGCAATACTGACCATAAATTTTTTCCCCTGCAGCCTCTGCAGCCCGATTGTCGATGACAAGGGGGACCGTGTCCTGAACAACCGGCATCACCGAGGAAACAATTCTGATTGACGCAGGATCTGTACAGTCCTGCATGCACCGGCCATTGGCTACGTCGGGTCGTTGATCTGGGATAAAATTTAAATTATTGGACAGTTCAATGCTGGTAAAATTGTCCCTGGATAGAACAAAGTCATCTTCAATGAGATCGTTCAGGTAGAGGACATAGGCTGTCACAGCATAGACTTCATCGCTGGTTAAAGACTCCGGTGCGGTAAAGGGCATGGTCCTACGTATAGAATCCCAGAGCGTACTGGTATGCGCCCCGTAGCTATCGGTGATTTTTGAAGGTCTGGAGTCCGTCAGTGTTCCTTCGCCGCCTGCCAGTACCGGAAAACGGCCAACGCCTTCACCGAAACTTCCGTGGCATTTCGCATATTGCGCTTCATAAAGAAACTCGCCATCCTCAACCGATCCCTGTCCTTCAGGCAAGCCCTTCCCGTCGGGTCGAATATCGATATCCCAACCGCTAATTTCTTCCGGAGAGGCCGCTGCTCCCAGACCATAATATCCAGGTCTGTCTGCTGCATTGACAACACCACTAGCCAACAAAAGCAACATGACGAATGCAGCAGTCAAGTTAAACAGACTGACTGACCCGGTTCTACCGTGGCTATCTATTATTAAGTCAGGACAATTGTACATTCGCAACATTGCCTCCAGGTAGCAGGTTCCAGGTATGAATAGCGTTCTTGTGGTAAATAGAATTGGTCTCCACACTTTACGATATTTATTGCACTTAATCGCTACTTAACTCATGGCCTGGGTGTCAAAAACAAAGCGATGACTGGGGCCGGCACAGCCTCTCCAGACGAGGCCATTGCAACTGCTATCTATCCAGCATCTGCAATCATGGTTGATGAAGACTGGGAAATGGGCCTGAGCATCTTCTCTCCCAGGAGAAGTTATTCTGCTGGAGCCAGCCAGGCAAATGGAAATTTTGGTGCCTTCAACATTGAACCTTCAGATGTCAACTGCGGTAGTGAGTATCTTCCAATACCTTATTTTGGTTCAGCCTGGCGTATCAATGATACTGCCGCTGTTGCCGTTAACTTCTATGATCACGGTGACATGAATTCAGATTATAACGGTGGCACTGCTATCCTTGATCTGGATGGCCGGGACCTGCTCCGGTGTGGAAGCTACCAGCAACCTTTGGTGGTGGAGAGGCCAGGGTTGATCTGATGCAGGCTCATTGCTGAGTGATTCACCCTATAGCGGCCGTTGCATAATTCTGTACTGGCTTGGCTATTCTCTAGGGTAGAACGGGGCGAGCTTTAACTAGGCGGTGGCAATCGCCAGCAGCGCATCCACTCTAAGCGCTAACTTTTCAATGGTCGACCCAAACACAGGGACGACCAGTTGGTCTACCCCCAGG
>JAPKEK010000433.1 GCA_028822125.1 Pseudomonadales bacterium
TTGGCTCGCTTGGCATAGTGGCTCTGGCTGCGCACACTATCGCTGGCAATATCAGTTGGGCCACTTTTGTTGTGCCCATGGCGCTGGGTTCTGCTGCGAGCATACGGGTAGGCTACTACGTCGGGGCACGCCAGTTTAGCCAGGCGCGCGCAGTAGCCTGGCTTGCTGTACAGGTTGCTGTGATTTATGCAATTTTTGCAAGCACACTGCTTCTGATGACCCGGAACTGGCTTCCGCAGATCTATAGCGGTGACCTTGAAGTAATAACCTTGAGCGCCACGTTATTGATTGTAGTTGCCCTATTTCAATTATTTGACAGTGCCCAGGCCACCTTGATAGGTACGCTCAGGGGTTACAAGGATACTAAAGTGCCACTGATTATTTCTATTATTGGTTACTGGCTTGTGGCATTGCCCCTGGGAGCAGTGATAGGTTATGGCTTGTTAGGCATCGGCGAGGGCGTCGTTGGCTTCTGGATAGGTTTGCTATTGGGTCTGGTACTGGTCGCAGTGTTAGCTGCCCATCGATTGAAACAGACCAGCATTGATGGGCAGCGTATACAACGCCTTGCTGCAATCTAAAATAAATGGCTTTCTAAAGCTGAACACTAAGCGCTATAGTCGTGCCAGCGTTGTATGCGATATGCTATCTTCACTGAACAGGCGAGCAGGCAGGCTCAGCGCAAGTATTGCTCATGAAAACAGGCCGCAACGGTATGAAAATCACCCATGTGTCAAATCAGACCAAACCGGAAACCCTGCTAACCCATTTTAAGGATGCCGGCGCGGTCATTGTTGATGACCTGATGAGTCGTTCAGCAATAACTGAGCTACGGCAGTCTATTGTAAATCAAGCACGCCTTAACAAACCCGGTACAGCTTCGCAGGAGGGCGGGTGGCCGGTTTTTCATGGCCGCAATACCATTAGATTTACCGGCATCGGTTTGTTGACGCCCGTGTTTTTTGATTTGCTGGAAAACCCTTTGATGAAGATGCTGGCAGATGCCCTGTTAGATCCTGATTGTCCTAATTACTGGTTGAATACGGCCCAGGCAATGTTGATTGGTCCTGGTGAGCCAGCGCAGTTGTTGCATCGGGATTGCCAGAATTGGTCATCATTGACCAAATTGACATGGCCGAATATGCCGGAAGTGACCATCAGCATGATTCTTGCGCTTGATGATGTCAGTGGCGCGATCGGCGCAACCCGGGTGATCCCTGGCAGCCATCTCTGGCAGGACTACCGCAGGCAGGGTAATCCCGAGGACACCGTACCGGCAGAATTATCGGCAGGTAGTGCGCTTCTCTACAGCGGTAAGGTATTACATGGCGGTGGTGAAAATCTCTCAGAGGGCGATTGGCGTCTGGCTCTTCATATGAGTTTTGTGGTTGGCTGGCTTACCCCAGAGGAAGCAGCTTGCTTTGTTTATCCCCGGGAAATAGTCGCCAATCGTTCCGATAGAATTAAGCGATTGCTCGGTTATCGCTCCTACAATCCTTCTCCCAAGTCCGGTGGGAGACTCTGGCTGCAGGATTTTGATGAATGGTCCATCTGACATTGAACCATTAAGATAAACCACAGCATCAGCGCAGACTGAGGCGATGAATTATTTTGGCATTGCCACTGACTACCCAGAGGCGTAGTGTCAGCAGCAGCGACGCGGTTGCCACGCCACAGGACAGACCAATCCAGAAACCATAGATGCCCATGGGTTCTCCCAGCCAACCGAATCCTAGCGCACATTCTATAGGCAGGCCAATCACCCAGAAGCTAAACAATGCTATGAGCATAGGGACCCGGGTATCTTTGTAGCCTCTAAGGGCACCTGCTGCTGTAGATTGGGAGGCATCAAAAAGCAGGAAAAAGACGACAAATAGCAGTAATTGACTGGCCAGGTTAACAAGGTTGTGCTCAGGGGTGTAGAGCAAGACCAGCTCCTGCCGCAGCGAGAAGATGAAAAGCGCTCCGAAAAGGGCAACCAGAATAGTGGAACACATGGCTATAAGCGCTGTTGAGCGCGCATGCAGAGCATCCCCCTCACCCACCCTAAAGCCAATCCGGATGGTTGCGGCCATTCCTAATGCCATCGGCGGCATGAAGAATATGCCATTAATATTCATGGAGATATTGTGAGCGGCAACGACCTCACTTCCAAATTGACCGAGTAGTAAAGTGGTAAAAGAGAATAGCCCTATTTCAGCAAAAATAGTGGCCCCGATAGGTAAGCCGATGACCAGTAGGCGCTTAATGCGCCGCCAATCGGGCGGGGTGATCCGCCTTAACCAGTGCGTCTTGTGAAAACGTCTGCCGGTCACAACGAATACCACCAGGAACAGCTGGAACCACATAATGATAGCCTGGGCCACCCCACAGCCGACACCGCCCAATTCAGGCAGGCCTAACTTCCCATGGATCAAAATGTAGTTTAAAGGAATTTTCAGGGCCAGAGCTGATACGGAAATTAGCAGCGCCGGCCGGGTAAAACCCATTCCATCTGCCAGGAAACGCAGCGCAAAAAAACACATCAAGGCAGGCAGGCCCATTGAGCACATGGCAAGATAGGGTATGGAAATAGCGGCAGCCGCGGCATCGACATTCAGCCATTCATATACTGCTCCGATATTGTTTAAGATGAAAGAACCTAATATCCCACCAAACAGCGCTAACCATAATCCCTGCCTTATCACTTCGCCTATTTCCAGGTAGTTGCGTGCGCCATTTAATTGTGAAACGGTTGGCGTGACGGCCTGCACTAAACCCATAAACAGCAGCATTACGGGCCAGAGAATACTTGTCCCAAGAGCGACTCCGGCGAGGTCTACTGATGAATAGTTTCCAGCCATAATGGCATCGGCGACACCCATACCCATCTGAGCCAATTGGGCGCCCATTAGCGGAAAGGCAAGCCGAAATAGCTGCCTGACTTCGATGAGGGTGTTTTTCATAGTGTTTTTGATTCGATAAGACTGACCATCAGCTGTCGGATTTTGCCGACACCGCTTCGAAGGCACACCGACCTTCTTCAATGACCAGGCCAATACCGCCCGCATCTAGGTCATGGTCGGTGACCTCAAAAAGCGTTTGTTCATTGATACCAGCAGTCAGGTTTGGGCCGTCACAGCGTAGCCAAAGCGCGTATTGGTTTCCGAACTGCCAGTCAAATGAAAGTCTAGCCAGACAGGATTCATGGTGAATTCGTTTGATCAGCCTGAGTTCTCCAGGGGCTGTTAACAGGAAGGCATAATATCGGTTCAATCCCTGGACTCTTATAGCCAATCCACTGGCCGCCGCCAGATGCGGGGTTACCTGGGCTCTCACTGTGTAGTTACGCCATTCTCGTGTG
>JAPKEK010000434.1 GCA_028822125.1 Pseudomonadales bacterium
CGAGCAGGCAGCTGTGCCAGCCATCGTCGTTACCGTCTTTCACTGGGGGCTGCACGGCTGGGCAATGTATGCATTAGCGGCGCTGGCCATTGCTTATAGTGCCTACCGCCACAATCAACCGCTGGCCTTTAGCACGGCCTTAACACCCCTTCTGGGTAAAGCACGAATCAATGGTAGGACAGGATCCCTCATCGACTGCGTTGCGCTTTATGGTACCGTCTTCGGTGTCGCCACCTCCATTGGCCTTTCCGTGAGTATTATGAATGCAGCGATTGAACCCCTTACTGGGCTCGGTTTTGATCTCTATAACCAGATTATTATTGTCGCCCTGGTCTGTGTGCTCGGCATTGTCTCAGCCATATCGGGTGTAGCAAACGGTATCCGACGAATCAGCGAGATCAACATCTGGCTCAGCTTAATGTTACTCCTGACCTTCCTGACAGTTGGCCCCACCGTACCTATTCTGGTCACTTTGCTGAGCACGCTGATCGAGTATTTTCTCGCAGTTCTACCCATGGGGTTCTGGATCGCTGGTCTGCCAGAGCAACAGGCCTGGCAAGGTGCCTGGACCGTTTTTTACTGGGGCTGGTGGTTTGCCTGGACACCGTTTGTTGCGCTATTCGTAGCCCGGATATCAAGAGGCAGGACCATCAGAGAATTCATCACGGGCGTCTTGCTGGTTCCTACCCTGGTGATCGTACTGTGGATGAGTGTATTCGGCGGGACCGCAATACACCAAGAACTCGCAACCAGCGGCGTAATCAGTAGTGCAGTAAACCAGGACTACAGCCTGGGCCTGATCGCCTCTATTGACGACCTGGGTCTGGACCAGGTTAAGAGTCTGCTTTTTATGGTAGTGGCTTTTTTACTATTCACGTGGCTAGTTACCTCACTGGACTCAGCTACACTGGTTATCTGCAACATGCTCAATGTCAGCCAAAGCACTATCATGAAAATTGTATGGGGTCTGGTCCTCGGTGCGGTTTCATGTACGTTGATGCTGGTCGGTGGTATAGAAGCGCTACAGGCTGCATCAGTTATCATCGGCTTGCCCATGGCACTGATCATGCTGCTCGTTATGGGTTCAGTTGCACGCCTTGTTCTCACTAAAGAACCATGAAGCATCAGGACAAACCAAACGATGCTGCCAGACAGGGTATTGAGCAAGCCCCAAAAACATGCTTAATTGTCTGCAGGCGTCCTACGAACAGGGTATGCACCCAGGCTTCGTGAGATTGTCATCCTAACGACTCACCGCCGCCGTTCTGCCCAAGTAAGACGGCAGCATCGTACCAGAACAGGCCATTTAAAAGCAGGAGAACTTCATGGTGACATTAAATAGCGTGACCGGGCCTATTCCCAGCGACCAGCTCGGGTTTACCTTAATGCATGAACATGTGATGGTGGGAGCCAGCGGACTCTATACAAGCTATCCGGATCTACTCGGCAGCAACCGGCAGGAACGTGCTATTGCCAGTCTCAAAATAGCAAAAGAAGAAGGCATCGATTCAATTATCGATGCGACCACCTTCGATCTTGGCCGACATCCAGAGCTTTTAACAGCAGTCTCCGAGGCTTCCGGGGTGAATATTATTAACGCAACCGGCTGGTGGTTAGACGTGCCGCGTTTCCTCAATGGCGTATCAGCCAACCAAATGGCAAGAGAATTTGTTCGTGATATCGAGCAGGGCTTCAGGGGTACTGACATTAAGGCCGGTATTCTCAAGTGTGCCGCCGATTTCGAAGGTGTCACGACATCACTGGAAGTCATGGCCCGAGCGGTGGCCAGGGCGCACAACGAAACGGGACTCAATATCATGGTGCACTCCTATCCCACAGGTCAGGTTGCGCGCCGCCAGATCAAAATTTTTAAGCAGGAAGGCGTTGACCTGACCAAAGTCAAAATTGATCACAGTAATGACACCACTGACCTGGAATACCTGAAATGGATCCTCGACCAGGGCTGTTACCTTGGACTGGATCGTTATCCGGGACGGCTGGTCAGCCCTCATAGCAGGACTGTCACACTGAAAAAACTCATAGACGATGGCTATGCTGACCGGCTCTGTCCTTCTCATGACTGTATCTGCCTGGCGGTACTAAAGGAAAATGCCGACGGCACCCTGCCCGAAGAACATGAATTCAAGCGCAATAACCTGCACGAGTATCTCTATATCAAACGGGAAGTCATTCCTGACTTAAAGGAACTAGGCGTACAAGATCGTGTCATCGAAAGTCTATTTGTCGATAATCCCAGGCGATTTTTTGAGGGTTCAAAATAGCCCTTTTTCGACTGCCTGCTGACTCGACAAGAGTGTAATGGTTCCACGCCGAAAGAGTAACCGGCTGCGTCTGTTCTATTTAACAGGCCCATACACCGCTTTGACTTTGAATAAGCCATTTAACAGAACATCTCGCGACGCAAATTTCCAGCCGTCCGGCGTTCTCACAACTTCTGATTGGTAATAACCAGCCTGGACAGGCCGGGGCTCAAGGTCAACACCCTTCATTTGCCAGCTTATCATTGCCTGGGTACGAACTTGAACGGCGTTCGACGAATCAGGCGTAATGACAGAATTTGGCATGAAATGCTTTGTCACCAGACCTATTTCTTTGAAAAACCCAGCTCTTTTAATCCACCTGCCTGAGCGCATCCCGACCGGAGATTTCAGTATCAGGCGTTTCGGCACCATTGAGGAAAAACCGACAAACCGCCTGATCAGTAAACAGTGCCGCGAAGCCTTCAATATCAGCCCCATCCCAGGCAAAACTGTATTTCGCAATGAGTTCATGAATCTGCAACTGGTCCTCAACTGAAAGTTCTGTCAAAACGCGACCTCCTTTAAAGTAATTTTACGATAACGACGAGCTCTGGTTGACTAACGCTATACCTTTTCATACTCAAATTCCGTAAAAGAGAATAAGGAACATACTACAAAGCCAGTTCAGGTGGGTACGCTGCTTGATCTAAAGGCTTTGACTCTAGGTTTGTTTACCTGCCATTTAACACTGGCGCTACAAAATATAAGCATCGCCCGAAGCTCTGACCGTTAATTCACTGATAGAAACACCCAGCGGCTGGTTCATTGCATAGACAATCTGGTCTGCTAACAGATCCGGTTCAAGTGCAAAATATTCGATACGCTCTGGATCCAGCTGGCTTTCCGGTAGCTGACCTGCAGCCAAAGCTTCACTCTGCTGTGCATAGGCTGACATGTTGGCACCGAGTATACCGATAACCGCTTCTCTATTGACGACACCCGCACCCAATCCTGTTGCCGGTACACCGGTGGGCTTAATGGTAGTAACTTTGATTCTGCCCTGGCTTTC
>JAPKEK010000435.1 GCA_028822125.1 Pseudomonadales bacterium
GGCAGCTAGTACCAATGAATATCAAGTAGAACAATTACATGATCATGTCTGCGAATTTCCAAGGTTGGATGAACGCTACGCAGGGTTGAATTACCGGCACGGTTACTTTGGCTGCCAGGGTGCTGAACCTTCACGGTCTGGTGGGTTTACTGCTATTGGCCATGTCGACCATGAAAAGGGTTGTGTTGAAACCTTTGATTTGGGACTGAATTTTGCTGCCTCTGAGCCTGTTTTTGTGCCCCGAGGGACGAGTGAGGGCGAAGGCTACCTGGTCACCAATGTCTATGACGCTGGCATTGACAAGAGTCACCTGGTCATTCTTGACGCCGAAAATGTTGCAGCAGGCCCACTGGCAAGAGCCTATCTTGACCATCGCGTTCCTTTTGGTTTCCATGGTAATTGGCGGAATTCTGACTAGTTATATAAGTCCTAATCTGCGCAGGGCGAAGCTGGTGATCAGTTGTTAGAACCCTGGGTCTTGTGGACGCTGATGGCCGCGCTGCTCCAGTCGGTTCGAACAGCGGCACAAAAACAATTAACTGCGGATATCTCAGCGGAGGGAGCAACCCTGGTGAGGTACCTGTTCGGGCTGCCGTTCGCCTTGCTGTATCTCGCGATACAGGCACAAGGAATTCAGCTGCCCCGGCTAGGGCCTACATTTCTGTTTTCTGTGTTGGCGGCAGGGGCCCTGCAGATCGTTGCAACGGTGCTGTTAATCAGATTATTCAAACTTCGCAATTTTGCTGTAGGAAGCACTTATGTAAGGGCCGAAATTCTGGTCACAGCACTCCTGGGAGTGTCTTTTTTTTTCTGACTGGGTATCTGCCAGTGGCTGGCTGGCAATCATTATTTGCTGTATTGGTCTGTTACTGGTCAACTTAACGGGCGTAGGCCGATGGGGAGGCTTATTCAGTCGATCAGCTGCCTACGGTATTGCCGCCAGCATTGCTTTCTCGTTGACTTCATTACTGATTCGTATGGCTAGTTTGTCCCTGAAACTTGAATCAGCTATTATTGCGGCGGCGGTGACTTTGGCCGCTATGGTGTGTATTCAGACAGTCATGAGTTTGCTTTTGGTGATAGTTAGAGATAAACGGGAACTTGGTTTAATAGTACATCACTGGAAACCCAGCTTGTTTGTTGGTATTACTGGTGTTATTGGTTCGGTGGGTTGGTTCACTGCTTTTACGCTTGAGCGAGCTGCCTACGTTAAGACATTCGGTCAGGTGGAATTCTTGATTTCAGTTTTGATTTCTTATTATTTCTTCAAGGAAAGACCGACCCGCCAGGAATGGACTGGTATGTTGTTTCTGGTGGTGGGTGTTGTTCTATTATTAATCAGCGACTGATCTGAAAGATCATTAAAAGCGCTTCTCAAGTAGATGAGATTGATGCCAAAATAGAGATGGTTACAGATTTTCAGCGGGTGTAGCTCAGTTGGTAGAGTCCCAGCTTCCCAAGCTGGCTGTCGCGAGTTCGAATCTCGTCGCCCGCTCCATTTTGGCCAAGGCTTTCGGGATGGCTTTTTGATCGCTGTGCACTTGCCGCTGGAATAGCTGCATTTACCTGAGGTAGTTAGCCTGATTACAGCAGGGCCAGGTTGGGGTAGCATCCAAAACGCCGCGAAAGGTTAGTTCCTGCGTCATCGCGATATTATTTATGTTGTTATAAGGCAAGGATATAAATGATGAGTGTTAAAACCTGGCAGCCAGCAGCACAGAGATCGCTTTCCATCAGCCTGCTGGAGCAGTTGCTGGTGCTCCTTCCTCAGGATCTGACTGATATCAATAAACAAGTCGAGCTTGGCAGTATCAAGGACGTTTCCTGGCTGATGAAGTCTGGAGGAGAATCCTGGAAAGAGGCCGAGGTGCTCACTGATAGTGACATCAGGCTTCTTATTGTTTTTTTTACGCTGGCCGAAAAACAGCTATCTGGCTGGGAAGCAGGCAGGCTCAGTCCGGTAATTGATTTGGTTCGGATTCTCAAGCAAAGAGGATTGTTTCAACCGGAATTACGAAAATGGATAAAAGCAAATACCGATAATCGTTATTCGCCCAATGGAGCAGTGTTATAATTCTGCTTTGTTTGCAGGACCGTATTATGAGAATCGCAGAAGTTAATAGAGACACTCTGGAAACCCAGATTCGCGTTGCCATTAATCTGGACGGGACAGGCCATAGTTCGTTCGATACCGGGTTACCGTTTCTGGAACATATGATGGATCAGATAGCTCGGCATGGCTTAATCGATATAGAAATCTCTGCTACCGGGGATTTACACATAGATGCTCATCATACAGTAGAGGATCTGGGTATTACCCTGGGACAGGCGATGAAGCAAGCAATGGGTGATAAAAAGGGCATTCGTCGCTATGGTCATGCTTACGTGCCCCTTGATGAAGCCTTGTCCAGAGTGGTCATTGATCTGTCAGGCAGGCCCGGCCTCAGCTACGATATTGAATTTAGCCGGCCTTTAGTCGGTGATTTCGATGTTGATTTGTTTCATGAATTTTTCCAGGGGTTTGTTAATCATTCACTGGTTACACTGCATATTGATAATCTCAAGGGAGACAATGCCCATCACCAGATTGAGACGGTATTTAAAGCATTCGGCAGAGCGCTTCGTAGCGCCCTTGAGTTAGACGGGAGAATCCTGGGTAAGCTGCCATCGACAAAAGGGAGCTTGTAAGTTTTGGAGATTATACCGGCCATTGATTTGAAGGATGGCAAAGTCGTCAATTTAAGGCAGGGTCGATTTTCTGAATCGACCGTGTACAGTGATGATCCAGTGCAGATGGCAGCCCACTGGGTGTCGCAGGGAGCCACTCGGCTACATTTAGTGGACCTGGATGGCGCTGTCCAGGGTCGGCCCGCCAACAAGCAGGTTATTGCAGAAATTGCGGGTAACCATCCGCAATTAACACTCCAGTTAGGGGGCGGTATTCGTTCAGATAAGATTATTCACGAATATCTGAGTACAGGTGTGGATTATCTGGTGTTAGGAACAAAAGCGGTTGAGGAACCCGAATTTGTAGGTGCAATGTGTCGGCAGTTCCCGGGTCACATATGGGTCGGACTGGATGCATTGCAGGGCAAGCTGGCTAAAAATGCCTGGCGGGACGTTACTGATATTGATGTAAGGTCCCTGGCATTTATTTTTCAGAGTGATGGCATAGAAGGCATAATCTATACGGATATAGGCAAGGACGGTATGATGGGCGGTCTTAATATACGCGCCACGCAAGATCTGGCCAACAGCGTCTCTGTGCCTGTCATCGCATCAGGTGGCGTAACAGATATCCGGGATATACAGTTATTGCTGGCT
>JAPKEK010000436.1 GCA_028822125.1 Pseudomonadales bacterium
CCGGCCCTGCCCGTTCTGCCAATACGATGAATATAGGCCTCAGTATCATAGGGGATATCGTAATTCACGACATGACTGATGCGACTGACATCGAGCCCCCTGGCAGCCACGTCTGTTGCTACAAGAATATCAACCGACCCCCTGGTGAATTGCTGGATGACTTTTTCTCTCTGGTTCTGCGCTATGTCGCCATTGATGGGGGAGACTGCATAGCCCCTGGCCGCTAGTTTTTCGGCGAGTTCGACGGTTGCGATTTTGGTTCTTACAAAGATTAACATGGCATCGAATACTTCAATTTCCAGTATTCGAGTTAATGCATCAAGTTTGTAGCCGTGACTGACTGACCAGTAACGCTGTTTTATCAGGGAAGCAGTGGCGGTCTTGTGCTTGATCGCGATTTCTTTGGGGTCAGACAGAAATTTTCGGGCGATTCTCTGCACTTCTTTGGGCATTGTGGCTGAGAACAGAGCCATTTGCCTTTTCTCTGGCATCTGTTCCAGAATCCATTCAACATCATCAATGAAGCCCATGCGTAGCATTTCATCGGCTTCATCGAGAACCAGCGCATCGAGAGCAGCGAGTTTCAAGGTGCCCTTACGCATGTGATCCATAATTCGGCCCGGTGTTCCTACCACAGCATGCACGCCACTTCTAAGCCCTCGTATCTGGCCGCCGTATTCCTGGCCGCCGTAGATAGGAAGAACCTTAAATCCAGGGATGTGGCGGGCATATTTAGCAAGTGCCTCGGCAACCTGAATCGCCAGTTCCCGGGTCGGGGTCAGTACCATGAGTTGAACCTGCCGTTGATCGAGCTGGATTCTTGATAGCAAGGGTAGGGCAAATGCCGCTGTTTTTCCGGTACCCGTGGGTGCATGACCGAGTAAATCACGGCCTTCCAGCAGGAATGGAATGGCTTCTGCCTGAATCGGCGTGGGCACCTCATAGCCTACGTCTTCTAATGATTTGATGAGGCTATCGGGTAGATTCAGGTCACGAAAGTGGTTGATATTATTTTCTTCTGACAAAGTGTATTCCGATTGAACTGAGACGAGAGGGATGGGCGGCGGCAAGTATACCCTCTGACCCCTTGATTAAGAAGGAATATTTCCCAGTTGTTAACAAGTGCACTTGCCTAGTCTGTGTCATTTAATGAAGTGGCTGTTCATGGATGCCAGTGATTTATCTGAAAAGTTCCAGTTACTCGCCTTTAGCTAGACCTTGCAAGCTCAATAAGTCGTGTTATAGGCTCATGGGTCAAGCTTAAGAAGAGGGAGAACGGATGGATTTCAGGGATTTTACCGTAGTGGGGTTAGCTGATCAGGTCCGGCAAAAGCAAACGTCCGCCGTTGATCTAACCAAGGCTGCTTTAGCCAATATCGACAGGCTGAACCCTTCGATTAATGCTTTCTGCGCTTATAATTCTTCTGCCGCTCTGGCTGAGGCAGCGAATATCGATGAAAGAATTGGAAATGGTGAGCGCCTGCCGCTGGCTGGCATTCCTATTGGTGTCAAGGATTTGGAAGACGCTAAGGGATTTGTAACAACTTTCGGTTCGCAGATGCATGTTCATGATGCGCCGGCAGCATTTGATTCCGTGCTGGTAAGTCGGCTCAGACAAGCGGGCTGTGTTGTGTTGGGGAAGACCAATACGCCGGAATTTGGGTTTAAGGGCAAAACCGATAACGTTCCGTTTGGCGCCAGTCGTAATCCCTGGAACCTGCACAGAACCCCTGGTGGCTCCTCTGGCGGCTCGTCTGCAGCGCTGGCATCCGGGATGATTCCCTTGGCGACCGGCAGCGATGGTGGCGGATCGATCAGAATACCCTCGGCCCTGTGTGGCCTCAGCGGTATAAAAACCTCGCAGGGGAGAGTTCCCAATGGCGGCGCAAAGCCGCCTGGCAGTGGCCTGTTGACCGTTAAAGGACCCATGACCAACAGAATTCGTGATGCAGCTTATGTGCTGGATCAATGTATTGGCGATGACCCTTCTGATATATTTTCTCTTCCAAAACCCAGGGATCCCTGGTATCCGCAGCTGGATGGCCGCCTGCCAGAAAAGGTCATCTGGTCGTCAAGCATGGGGATCACCAGCGTCGACAGGGAAATATTGAAAGCCTGCGAAAACGTGATTGGCCGACTCGCAGACGCTGGCGTGGAAATTATTGAAAAAGAGAACATCTGGAGCACCAATCCTTTCTCATCCTGGCTGGTATTCTGGACTGCAGCAAGAGGCCGGGCCCAGGGCCATCTTCGTGGCACACCTGAGTGGCAGAAGATAGATGCTGATCTCCGACCGCAGATTGAAATAGGCCTGGATAAGTTTAATGCCGCGGATTATGCCAGGGCCATTGATATGTGCCACCTCCTGAATCTGGAACTGGAAGTGGCATTTGAATCTGCACCGCTGATTTTAACACCCGCGACCAGAGGCCACGCCCCGAAAATTGAAGGTGAGGGCTTTGTTGATGGTCAGGAAACAGCTGACTGGGTTGCTTTTACCATGGGCATCAATATGACGCGCAACCCAGCAGGTATAGTCCCTATTGCTCTGAGTGATGACGGCATGCCCCTGGGTATGCAGGTTATAGGACGTCAACGACAGGATTTGACAGTGCTCAGGGCGATGACGGGCCTTGAAGACCTGCTCGGCTTTGAAGCGCGAGCGGACCTTGCGTCATTCGGTAGCAGTTGAGCCCTGAAGCTGCTTCAAGAACCAAGAATCAGCGTGCATAGCCAGATTATGAAGGTAATGCGCCCTGGCCCAAATACTATGGGTTTGGCTGAATGCGCACGGTTTGATTGTCTGCTGGCAAGGTCAGTTGCATTTGACCATTGATAACGGCGATATTCCGGGATTGGCCGCTGGACTCTCTGACAGACCAGTTCGGTTGACCCTCCAGGTTGGCTATTCGCAACCTTGTCATAGAACCTTGAAGATTCTTGTTCATGGCCTGGACCGCCAGGTGCAATGATCCCTCATTCCAGCTCGCCTGGCTCAATGCAAAATTGGGGAAGTCCACACCTGTAACGGTCGGCCTTGAAAACTTGTCCAAGTTCGGTTCGTTGAATAACTTCGACCAGTCACCCTGGTTACAGATCCATCCGGCCATGCTGCGGGCATTCCACTGTCCTCGGGGGTGCGCTTCGTTGAGGTTAAATGCCAGCGTGAATTCGCCTCGCTGGTTATCCCAGCAAGGTTCAATATATTGTTCAGCTTCCTCCCAGATCGATTTTTTTAATTCGCTGCCTGCAAATTCACCTGCCAGCTGGAGCAGATTCACCAGGTTGGCCGGGTTATCCAGGCCAGCCAGTGGCCGGTTACC
>JAPKEK010000006.1 GCA_028822125.1 Pseudomonadales bacterium
TCAGATACGCCGACCCTACCCCGGGGGTACCCCCCCTTTTGTCAGAAGGGACTCCGCTATTCCCTAGTATTACTAATACGCGTGAATAAATTAGACTTGGGGGAAACTGGCTCTATATAAGAGTTAGAGAAAGTAGCGGCGTAATAAAAAGAATGAGAAATTATCAAAACAAGCATCTTAAACATACCGCTGAAGTTGTTAAAACTACAGTCGCACACCATAAATATGTACTGAGGTGTGCTGACTGTAAGGGTACTTTTATTAAGTGGGCTAGTAGAAGAATACGAGCTTGCTAATAAGATTTAATCTTTTATTTGTCTTTTCGATTGGTTTTAGATATCTCCGATAGAATAACAAGAATAATTAGCACACTTAATAAACCACCAAGTGTGTATGTCACCCAATTAGCACCCTCTTCATATATGAAAGTCCAAAGGGCTGCAGCGGTGAACAAAATCATACAAAGTTGTGCGAATTATCTTTTAAGAAATGCTTTCATAATTGCACCCCTCAATTTTATTTAGAATTAAGCATGCCACACAACAAAGTCTACGAACTTTCGCTCAAATTCCCAGTGATCACATCATCGTCATGGCTCACCATGCCCGCCTTAAGTGTCTGCTTGCCCTTGTTACGCACATACATCTGACTCGCTGGGTCCTCTCCCACCAGCACTACCGCCAGGCAGGGCTGCAAGCTGGATACCTATTCAAGACACGCATCTTCCGCAGCAACCTTTTGTCGCAAGGCAAACGCGGCGGCCTTGCCATCAATAATAGTTGCAGTTGTATCAGCAATCTTCGCTGCTGGCCAGAAACCAGTCTAGTAGATAGTGCGCCGCCGAACGACAAGCGAACAATAGATAAGTGTCATGTTGGGCGCTGTACGCCAGCATTATCGACACGCCTGCCAAGCGAGTCGAGAGACAGCGATTGTTACCAAAAACACTGGGGTGAAAGTCCACACTGCTGCCCCGCGCCAGCACATCGCGTGCCATAACACCGGACAGTTCGAGTGTTACCCGACTATCTGTCATCAGGGTCACGGCGGCAAAGAGACCCTCAAATCGGGATTGTAACGAGACCAGTTGCTCTTGCTCACTACCAATAGGTACACGAATTACCCACTCACCCGGGGAAGACCAATACACCGTTATAGCATCACCGGCTAGCACCTCGCCCGGCCCGGGCAGACTCATACCCAGAGCTTCGGCCACGTTTTCTACCGAGCCTACACTGCGGTGAAAAGTCTGCAGACGAATAAGTCCGCTATCTGTTATTTCTCGCACCGAAAACTCGTCCCGGGTCAGACCCTGGACCTGAAGCGCTGAATGTGCTGCCAAACTAGCCATTGAGTCGTTCTCCCTCCGGGTCATAGCCACCCGGTTTGACTAGACGCGCTGCCTGCCGATTGCCATTGTAAAATAGGGTTACCTCTTCATCCTGTCTAGCATGTGCACCGGCAACGATGCCCAGCGCCACGGTCCGGCCAAGCGTTGGACTGTGATAGGCGGAGGTGACATAACCTGTGCTGCTATCGCCATTTGCACTAAGCACGTGCGCTCCCGCCAAAATATCTGCTGAAGAATCCAATAACTCAATGCCCGTAAGCTGCAGGCGCTGTTCGTCCTGACCCACCTCGATTGACAGGGAGCGCCTGCCGACAAAGTCGGCAGGCTTCTTAGCAATCACGCCGGCCCAACCCAGGTCCTGTGGCATGGTGTTACCGTCGGTATCGGCACCCACGTGCAGATACCCTTTCTCGGTACGCATAACCATCAGGGATTCCAAACCGAACGGCGTGATACCATAGTTCTTCCCTGCGGTCATTAGTTCTTCCCAGAGAGCCTGACCATGACGAGCGGGCACACTGACCTCGAACGACACCTCGCCTGTAAAACTCGCACGCAATAGGCGCGCAGGCACAGCGCAAAGCGTACCTTCTCGATACTGCATGTGGCTGAAAGAGTCGTGGGCAAGATCGATATCACCGTCTAGTTTCTCCAACACCTGCCGGGCATTGGGCCCACTCAGCGTGAGCGTGGCCCACTGGGTAGTAACGTTGGTCACCAGCACCTCGAGCTGCATCCACTCACACTGCAGCCATTCTTCCAGCACCTGATGGATAGTACCTGCCCCACCGCTGGTGGTATGCATCAGAAAATGGTCCTCGGCCAGACACACCAGCACGCCATCGTCGATCACGATGCCTTTTTCGTTGAGCATCAGGCCATAGCGCGCTCCCCCAACCTTGAGGGTCACCATATTGTTGGCATACATGCGATTGAGAAATTCACGGGCATCAGGCCCATGTACCTCCAACTTACCCAAAGGTGAATAGTCGAGCAGGCCAACACTATTTCGCACAGCGAGCACTTCCCGGGCGATGGCTTGATGTTCATCCTCGCCAGGACGGGGATAATATTCGGGACGCTGCCAGCCGCCGTAATCTTCAAATTGTGCATCCAGGGCCACGTGGCAAACATGTGCGGGAAGTTGAAACCCGGGGGTATAGAGCGGGCCCAATTCTCTGCCTGCGTAGGCACCTATGGTCGTTGGGTGATACGGCGGACGAAAGCGGGTTGTACCAACCTCAGGTATCTGCCGCTCAGTCTCTTGGGCCAGTATGGCAAGGCCATTGACATTGCTGGTTTTTCCCTGATCGATGGACATACCGTTGGTGGTATAGCGTTTTACGTGCTCAACCGAGATAAAGTTCTCTCTGACGGCCAGTTGAATATCAGAGACGGTCACATCGTATTGGAAGTCAATCCATTGATATTCGGAGGAAACATCCGGTGTCGACCACAGCGCTTGTAGATTGAGTGGTTGAGAAAACTCACCATTGGCGCGACCCACCACCGTCACAGCTTGACTCGCTACATCGGGAACGAAGCAGGTGTCAGCGTCTCGGAATATGAGTTTGCCGCCGGATTGTGAGTACAAGTGGATGGCCGGGGTCCAGCCACCGGAGATTGCCAGCAAATCACAACTCAGGCTTTCTTTGGGACCGGTGAGATGATCACGATCTGCCGTCAGCTTGCGCAACAACAGCTTTTTGATTCCCGAGCGGCCGCGGGTATCGACAACCGCATAACCGAGTTTTAGCTCGATACCGGCCAAGGTGGCGCGACGCTGCAATTTCGCCACTACGGTGGAGCGCACATCGACGATCGCCGTTACCTTTATCCCCGCTGTCACAAGCTCCAGCGCGACATCCCACGCGGAATCATTATTAGCATAGAACACGACATTATCGCCCAAAGTCAGGCCGTAGCGGTGCGTGTATTCGCGTATAGCCGACGCGAGCATAATACCCGGGCGGTCATTATTGGGAAACACCAGCGGCCGCTCATGAGCGCCTGTGGCTAGGATGACCTGTCCCGCGTGGATGCGCCAGAAACGTTCACGTGGTTGCGACTGCTCCGCCTGCGTGCCTAAGTGGTTGCCCACTCGTTCCAGCGCGGCCAGCACATTGTGATCATAGTATCCGTTAACCGTGGTACGCGACATCAGCGTCACATTGTCACGCCCTGCCAGATCCGCCAGTACTCTTTTCAACCAAGCTCTGTCTGCTTGTTCAGCGCTGGCCAGCAGTGAGCCGCCAAATTTCTCCTGCTCATCCAGTACCAGTACGCGTTGATGACCCTCGCGAACAATTTCCAGCGCGGCCATCAAACCTGCGCGCCCTGCTCCCACGATCAGAATATCGGTATGCACCGTCTGTTTCTGGTAAGTCTGTGGGTCAGGCTGAGATGGCGCTTTACCCAGGCCGGCAATTCGACGCACAAGGCCTTCCCAGGTATGCCAACTCGGCCACTTAAAAGTTTTGTAATAAAAAGAAGCGGGCAGCACCCTTTTAAAGAGACCCAACATCGCCAACCCATCAAAGCGAACACTGGGCCATGCATTTTGGCCTGTCGCTTTTAAATCTGCATATAGTGGTACTAGAGTGGCGCGCGCATTAGGTTCGGTGTAGGGACCCTCCTCTAATTGCACAAACGCATTCACTTCTTCCTTGCCTGCCGCAAATACACCGCGAGGCCTATGAATTTTGAAACTCCGCCCGACAACCGCTACCCCGTTGGCAAGTAGCGCAGAGGCCAAGGTGTCGCCCTCATAACCCCGATAGCGCTTACCATCAAAGCTGAAGTGGATAGGATCATCCGCATTAATCCGCGCATGCTCATGGCGTTTCACCGTTCTTTTCATACGCCCTTCTCCGTTATTGACGGTTTGGGCTCGCCCATTTGATATACCGCGTAAATCTCATGACTGACCGTATCCCGCGCCACGTTAAACCATTGACGGCAGCCGAAAGTATGGCGCCAGCGCTCGTAGTGAACACCTTTCGGGTTGATTCGTTGGTAGAGATAGTCTGCCCACTGCTGGTCGCTGACTTCGGCAGGCGTCACGGGACGGGCAATGTGCGACTGGCCACCGCAGGTGAATTCGTCTTCGGTACGCGGACCACAGAAAGGGCAGTTAATCTTCAGCATACAATCCTCCTAGTGAGCCACGCCCGCAGCGGCTCCTTCATCCACAAGGCGCCCCTTAGCGAAACGATCCAGTGAAAATGGCTCAACCAGCGGATGAGGTTTGTCGTTGGCAATGGTGTAAGCCAGGGTGTCGCCTCCCGCCGGAATCGCCTTGTAGCCACCGGTGCCCCAGCCCGTGCTAATGTAAAATCCAGTGACCGGGGTTTTGGAAACGATGGGGCTTGCATCGGGGGCAATATCGACAATCCCTCCCCATTGTCGCATCAGTTTCATTCGACTCAGTGTCGGGAACAGTTCTGTTACCGCGCCCAGTACCGATTCGGTCGTGGGCAGGTTGCCGCGCTGGCCATAGGAGGTATATGAATCGGCGCCACCACCAATCACCATCTCACCTCGATCAGACTGCGATAGGTAGAAACCCACCTTAGGTGACATAACGATACGATTCAAACAGGGCTTGACCGGTTCACTGACCATGGCCTGTAGACACATGCTTATAATGGGCAGGTCGATGCCCGCCATCGCTGCCACCACGCTGCTGTGCCCGGCCACGGTCATACCGACCTTGTCAGTGCGTATTTCCCCGAGACTAGTTTTCACTCCTCGAATACCACCATCGACTATATCGAAGCCTGTCACCTCACAGTTCTGGATAATATCTACACCGAGATTATCGGCTGCCCGGGCGTAGGCCCAAGCCACCGCGTCGTGACGTGAAACACCGCCGCGACGCTGGATAAAGCCGCCGTGAATTTTGTAACGTGTTTTGGCGCCCATGTTGAGGATGGACACCTCTTCGGCGATTTGCTCTGGCGTGAGTAGCTCCGAATCGACTCCCTGCAACTGGATAGAGGTGCTCCAGCGCCGGAAAATGTCCATTTCATGCCTGTCCAGTGCCAGGTTGATGATACCCACCTGGCTGAACATAACGTTATAGTTGAGCTCATCGTTCATCTGCTCGTAAAGCTTAAGCGAGTGCTCATAGAACCGGGTACTCTCCGGGTAAAAATAATTGGATCGGCTTACCGCCGTATTACGCCCGGTGTTGCCGCCCCCTATCCAGCCTTTTTCAAGCACAGCCACATTAGTGATACCGTGGTTCTTGGCGAGGTTATAAGCCGTCGCAAGACCATGCCCACCACCACCAATGATCACCACATCGTAGGCCGATTTAAGTTCAGCATTGCGCCAGGACTTTGGCCAGTGCTTGTGACCGGTGAGTGTATTTTTCAACAATGAAAAGGCAGAGTATTTTTCCATAACGTGACCCCTAGAGAATGGCAAGTATCGGTGGCATCGCACCCAGTCACCAATCCTGCTGGTGCTTCAGTAAGCCCAACGCCCGATCAAAACCCGCAATGGTATCCCGCATATCCGCATCGGAGTGCACGCTGCTCACCCAGCCTCCTGGAAAACCCGCGATATGCACGCCCTGGGTTATCAACGCTAATACCAGCTGCTGTGCGTAGCCAAGTCGACTGGTCTTCAACACCGTGTAATCGTAGTCCAGCGGATCGAAATCCAGTGGGGAAATATTCAACCCCGTCGGGTTTGTGAAAACAAAAAAACCTGAATAGCTGCCATAGACTGCCCAGGGCATTTTATGCGCGACCAACACCTCGTTCATCGCTGCTCTTAACTTGGCACCGTAACTGTTCGCCCGCTGGCAGGCATCCGTATCTCTTATCTGCTTCAGTATTGCGATGCCTGCCCGCGCCGACACCAGGTTAGCATTAAAGGTGCCGTTGTGCTGGACCTTTTCTTCGCCCTTTTCCTCCATAACCTGAAAGTCCAAGGTGTCCATTATCTCCTTTTTCCCACATACAGCGCCCCCGGGAAGCCCACCGGCAATGATTTTTGCATGAGTACTCATGTCCGGTAGAATATTCAGCGCTTCCTGTGCACCGCCCGGCGCTATCCGAAAGCCGGTAATGACCTCATCGAAGATAAGTACCACTCCTTTTTCTTCGGTCAGCTGCCTTAATTTAGACAGAAAGTCGGGTTCGAAAGGCACCATACCAAAGTGAGTCCCTGTCGGCTCGAGTATGATTGCGGCCACATCACCACTCTCAGAGAGGGCCTGCTCTACCGCATCAATATCCCCCGGGGGGAGTAAAATCGTGTCCTCTGCGCAGGCTTGGGGCACGCCGCGAACGGCGCTGCCATCAAAGTGAGATGAGTAGCCGGAGGCAACAGCGTCGTGCCAGCCGTGAAAATGTGCGAGAAAACGTATCGTTTTGCTTCTACCGGTATAGGCTCGCGCGAGGCGCAGCGCCAGATGGGTGGACTCTGTTCCCGACATGGTGAATCGCACCCGCTCTGCGCAAGGAACCAGTTCCAATACGAGTTGGCCATATTCCACTTCGTCCGCCGAATTGCCCCCAAATTGGGTGCCTCGAAGAATCGCCTGCTGAACCGCTTCGACAACGGCGGCGTTACCGTGTCCTAGAATATGACTGCCATGGCCACCGAAATAGTCGATATACTCATTGCCATCAACATCCCACTTGCGAGTACCTTTTGCTCTATCGATATAAAGTCCGTAGGGCCTCTGAAAGCGTGAATCATGTGTAATACCGCTGGGAAAAACCTGCATTGCCTCTGCCGCTAGTTTTTGCGACCCCGGCGTCATTAATACATATTTTTCTTCGATCGTTTCTACGGATATTTTCATAACCTTCCAACTTTTACTCTATTAATATTATGCCATGGAAGCATCTGATTGCGACGACGCCATTTGCGTTTTGACAAATTGGATAATAGCTTCATCGCCATATTCGCGTGCGTGAAAATCCAGAAAGTCGTGTAGTAACATAGTGAATATTTCTCTCAACTATCGCTTTCATTAAAAGTCTTCGACATAAACCCAGGATCAAACGGCATATTGTGAACCCACCAAACCATCGCGTAGATCACTCAATTGCGCTATGCCCTTTTCCCAGACACTCTTCTTCCAGTCCAATTTTCTTACGTAATGAAAATCTGCGAATTTTTTTCGCGCGGTACGAGCTTCTGGCCCAGAGCGATCGCCATTATGGAAATGCCAGTTATTAACAACCCACGGGTCAATAAATTCACTGGGCGGCAACGTGCCAAATTCAAAGTACATGGCTGCAACTCTCGACCCGTTTTTAGTCTGCCTATGCAGCGCCTCAAAGGTTTCGATGCGGTGCTGAAGAATACTGCCGTCGTCGCTATAGCCAGTGGGCTCGCGTCCCAGCCACTGGCAGAGCGTTGAGTAGGCGGGAGAGGAGTGGCGGTAAGATGGATTTTGAACCAGCAAATCACCATAATCGCCGAAACCCGTGTGGACATCGATCATCATTACGTCCTCCGCGCGCCCGGCAAACTGGCGGGTGATTTCAATCCAACGCCGGGTGGACCATGAAGCCTCCACGCCGTGGTAGGTCAAGCCATTCGCGTGGGTATATTGCCCACTTCTTAAAATCGGAGTTGCGTTATCAATACCGTGCTCTGACATAATTCGTTCGGACTTCCCGGGTAAGCTCGCAAGTGTTTGCGCCGTTACGTTAGGAGGAACAAGTAAAGGCTGAAACAGTTCATACTGCTCATTTGGAAATGGCGGGTATAAATGATGGGATAAGTTGCGGGGCAAGTCGGTGCCGTCTTCGCACTCCCTTCGGCTCCATGACATGCCGTGTGGGTTCAATGCATGAACCAGAACAATAGCCATGTCGGAAGGAATGTCGCGCGCCCACTGACTTTCAATTATGCCTGTTTGAAGTGCCGAGCCGGCAAACCCCTCCACCCCATGCGCCCCGGAAGTTAATAGAATAACCTGCCGCGGTTTCGTGCTCCCGAGCCGAACAACGTCAATAGCGAGTTGCTCGCCCTGCTCGCCCACGAGCGTCAGTGGATGGTTCTCACACTCAAGGCCTGCACGGCTGGCAGCCGCGCAAAATTTTGATCGAGCCTCCGAATAGGTTTCCGAAAAAATAGTGTCTACATCAATAAAGGAAACCACAGTCAAAGCTCACCCGAGGAAGAAAGGTCTGAAGGGGATAAAATCACGCGCGAAAGTTTTTTCGCTATATCCGTGTTATCCATTGAACCTTGAAACTGCTGCGCATTCTTACCATAGGAAAAGACCTGCACATCGATGGCCGTATGCCCGCGCGTGGTCCAACCGGTATAGGACCGATCATTGATTGCTTCAATGGATAGCGCATGGAGAGCAAGGAGAAGAGAACAGGCTCCACCCGGGACAGCAGCCAATTCAGTGCATTCCATCAACTGCTCAAAACTGATCCTGAACCCCTCCTGTTTATCTCCAACAGTGGAACTATTCAGATCATCTAGCTGCAGGAAAATTATCTGAAATCGATCCCGCTCTTTCTGCGCAAGAGATATGCCGGTTATGGAACCCCACTCTGACTCCCAGCTCTCACCTTTCTCAACCTGCCTCTGGACAATCTTCATGGAGGAAGCACTCACCTTACGGATCACGTCAGGCGACCAGCGATCCTTTTGGTTTGCACCCAGCGACAAGCCACCTGTACTGTGATCCGCTGTTACCACCATCAGCGTATTGGGTCGGCTATCGACAAAGTGCACCGTTTGCTCAATAGTCCGGGCGAAATCGTGCATCTCCGCCATGGCGCAGACGATATCGTTCGCATGCCCACACCAGTCGATTTGACTCGCCTCTACCAATAGGAAAAATGGCCCTTCACCCAACAACGTGAGAGCTTTTTGCGTCATAGTTGCCAGCCGGGTGACATCCTGGCTGTCCAGCGCAAATGGCAGAGAATTTTCATTAACAAGGGCTATCGCCGGCAGAGATGTCAGGCTTTGACGTTCCTGCATATTGTCTGCAATCGAATAGCCCGCAGCCTTAAACTCATCCAGCAGGTTTCTATCATCGCGACGGAAATACTTTCTACCCCCACCCATCAACAAATCGACTTTTGGCTTACCTGCGAATTGTTCATCGACATATTGGTTGGCTATTTCAAAATTCTTAAGCCGACTGTCTACATGGGCCACGACGCTGGCGGGGGTGGCATGAGTAATGGAGCTTGTCGCGACGATTGCTGTCCGGTAGCCATTTTCCTTTGCCAGATCGAGCAGCGTTTTGAGCGGGTTTTTGTCTTTATCAACACCGATTGCGCCGTTGTAGGTTTTAACACCCGAGGCGATTGCAGTCGCCGCCGCCGCGGAATCCGTTACAGCACCGTCAATATCATCGGGATAGGTGGACGCCGTACCAACCAGCGTTGCGTCAAAAATGGTCCTATCAAACTTCGACGTACCGGAACTGTTCTGAAAATACCGATAGGCGGTGGTATAAGCCGGACCCATGCCATCACCAATCATCAGTATGATATTGGGCCGGTCACTACCCAGGGTCGTCGTCGCACTTAGCAAGCACAGAATTGTCAGAATTACTTTGATCATTGGTCACCTACGCAATCGGTTGTGGTAGGACTGTATTGTGGTGTCGACTTTTTGGCATTGAGGGCTCTGCCAGCCAGGAAAAAGTGCCATGCCGACCAGACTGAAATTCCAAGCCCCAAAAGAAGCGTGATTCGCAGCGATTCTTCTGCAAAATGTGGGGCAAGCAGGTCGCTCACGATACCGATACAAAGAGGCCCCAAACCGAGACCAATCAAATTGGTAATCAAGAAAAGTATCGCCGTTGTCGTTGCCCTCATCCGCGGTTCCACCAGACCCTGGACTGTTGAGTACACCGGTGCAGCATGGACCGCCGGAGCAACAACAGACGGAATAACCAGTACCATAACCCAGAGGCTGGAAGACGCGAGCAGCGCCAGCACGGTAAATGGAATGCTCAACAAAGTCGCCACTGCGGGCAACCAGGCATACCAACCGCGGTTAGTTTTTCCAAGCTTCGTAGCCAGATAACCACCCAATAAAGTGCCGGTTACCCCGCCAGCAATAGAAATTGGAGCCAGCCAACTACCTATTTCGCCGGTACTCATCCCGTGGGATCGAATCAGAAATGCGGGAAACCAGGTAGCCCCACCATAGGCGGCAAAGGCCAACAGCCCTGTCGCTATTGACAAATGACGAAACGACCGCTCATTCCAAAGGAAGCGAAAGACCTCTGTAAGAGGCTGCAGCTCGTCGGTAACCTCTACCCCGTCAGACTGGCCACGTATCGGCTCCCGCACGGTAAAACGCACTACCACAGCTAATACCAGGCCAGGTAGACCCACACATATAAAGGCCATCCTCCAACCGTAAATTTCGTTAATCCAACCGCCCAACAGATATCCAAGGGCAACACCGATAGGCAGACCCAGCGAATAAATCGCCATAGCTCGAACCCGTTCTCCGGACTCGAAATAGTCTGCGATCAGCGAATGTGCAGGTGGTGTACATCCCGCCTCTCCCACGCCTACACCCACCCTTGCCAGACCTAGCTGCAGGAAATTGCTAGCAGCGCCACTTAGCGCCGTCATCCCACTCCACAAAACAATCGCGACCGATATGAGATTTACGCGGCTATGCCGGTCAGCCCAACGAGCTATTGGTACGCCCATGGTGGCGTAAAATAAGGCGAAGCCCATCCCTGATAGCAAGCCTAACTGAGTGTCGCTAAGCCCCAGATCCTGCTTTATCGGCTCCAGTAGAACACTTAGAATCTGCCTGTCCAAAGCATTGCAGGCGTACACCAGCATCATAATAATCAGTACATAGTGTTTATATACTCGGGAGTAACCGGAACTCGGCAATGCAGGGGGCAATACTTTCTCCGCCGTGACAGGTGCGTTACTCATACCTCCCACTCCGCATTGCCGTCCACAGCAATTTCCTGGCCCGTAATATGCCGGGCCGCGTCGGAGGCGAGAAACACCGCCATGTCGCCAATTTCTTCTGGTTGAATAAATGTGCGCATAGATACATAGCGCAGAAATTCCTGCCGGGCAGTCTCGGGAGACAAACTGTTTTCACTGGCGTAGGCTGCGATCAGTGCTCTGCCACGCTCATTATCTATCAGGCCAGGCAGGATACAGTTGCACCGAATATTGTGAGGCCCCAACTCTCGGGCAAGCGTGTGGCTCATGCCCAGAACCGCAGATTTGGATGCAATATAGGGTAAACGATTAGGCAAGCCAGTTTTCACCGAGGCGGTTACAATATTGATAATGGCACCGCCTCCCTGAGCCTTCATATGCGGTACAACCTGCTTGATACAATGAAACATACCGCTGAGATTTATCCGTAAGGTCTGATTCCAATCCTCATACTCAATATCCTCCACCGCGGCTCTCGGCCCGCTGATACCCGCATTGTTCAACAGTACATCGATGCCACCCATCGTTGATTGGGCGTCGCGGCACAATGCCTCCACCTGCCGGGAATCGCCGACATCGGCGAGACTACCTCGCACACCGGGAAGCTCTCGCAGAGTGTCTTGCAGAGCTTTGTCTGAAATATCGCAAATATAGACATCAGCACCCGCGCTGGAGAACCGTTCAGCGGCGGCCCGCCCAATACCCGAACCACCGGCAGTCACCAATACCCTCTGCGCTTTTCCTGGATAGTTCATCGGCATCAGATAACCACATCGCTATTAGTCAGTCCCATCATTTCACGCGCTTCGTCCGGCGATGCAACCTCGCAGCCCAGTGACTCAATGATGTTCACCGCCCGCTCTACCAACTGTCCGTTACTGGCAAACACTCCGCGTGACAGATAGAGATTATCCTCCAGTCCAACGCGGACATTTCCTCCCAGCAGGACCGCTTGAGCCACCATGGGCATTTGCATACGAGCAATTCCAAATGCTGCCCACACGGCATTGGCGGGAAGAAGGTTGCGCATATACATCATGGTTTCAGTGTTGGCAGGCAACCCCCATTTGTTGCCCATAACAAATTGAAACAGGGGTGGCGCATCGAACAGACCATCCTCAATCATTTGCAGCGCAAGTAACACGTCGCCTGGAGCAAATACCTCGATTTCCGGTTTTACACCTAACTCCTGAAAGCGTTTTGCCATTTTTCGTAGGGTGTAGGGCGTATTGAGATAAACCAGATCGCCATTGTCTTCCTGATTTTGTGTAGTGACATCAAGAGAACAAACCTCCGGCATTGTCATCTCGATATGTTGGACACGCTCCTCAGCTGAGGCCATATCGGAACCCGGACCCGCACGGCTCTCATTCAGCGGATCGGGCCTGAATACCGCACCACCTCCACAGGTAACATTGAGAACCGCCTTGACATTATTCTGTCGTACCCGATTGACCATGTCCACAAACAAGTCTGGCTCGCGACTGCCAAAACCAGTAGCGGGGTCTCTGACGTGCAGGTGAACGCTGGAGGCCCCTGCATGCTCCGCCTCCGAAGCGGCATCGGCAATCTGCTGGGGTGTAACCGGGAAATCGGGATACTCATTGTTAAAGACGTGATCACCACAAACTGCACAGGTTAGTATTACTTTCTGTTTCATTGAAGAAAATCCCCATAAATACTTAAAGTTTTAGTCGAAGTTATATGCCCATCCAGGTCCTTTCGGTTGAAGTACGTGGGCTTCAAGTGGCGCTCACTGGCCAGACGTATCTGGTCATCCCAGTGCGGTGATGTTTTTAAATTACTCTGACCATAGCTATGCAGCGAATAGGACTGAACAGTTTCTCCGAGTACCACAACACGCATTGATTGGCTTCCGCGAAAGGCCATGCGCACGCCGGCCTCATTTTCGGTGCGTGATTCAAACGCTCGAAATGTTCGATCACACAAAGGGTTGATATTGGCCATACAGTCAAGGTCTGTACTCGCTTTTATAGTTTCCCCGCCGACCGGCCAGCTTTGCGAGCCGCGGCCCATCTGAAATAATTTGCCAAGTTGTATATCGATACCACCAAAACGTGCAGTCATCTGCCCAGCGGCATGCTCCGCCCTCTCAAACAGCGCCGCTGCAAACGTCGAGGTGAAATTATCCTGGTGCCACGGAAATTTTCGCAAAGTAGCAAACTCTGGTTGTGTCAAGATATCGCCCATGCCCTGACGCCAGAACAAAAACTGCAGCGCGGTTACGGAATCGGCACGTGCCACGCCGTCGAATACCTGCAACCCATTTATCAGTGTACGTGCATCCGCCGAGACCCCATCGAGAAGGTTCGGGTAGTTATCTACAGAAAATACCAGCGCATCTAGCCAGGCATCCGCCGTCACCCATTGTTCATCAAACGACAAGGCGAAGGCATCCTCAAGGCCAAACTTTTCAGATTGGGACAGTACTTGGATGGCGCGAATTCCCCGGGTGGTTATTCTTCCGGGCTCATCATTGAACAAATATTTAGGATAGGATCGGGCATCAATATTATTCCGTGCGAACATTCTGTCCGGTGCAATATTGTTATTCTGAAGATAGGCCTGCTCCGGGTTTTCCACCTGTACCAGGTCATCGAAAGAATGGTAGCCCAGCCACGCCGTTTTTGAGTTGTTTCCAGGCACGGGCGCCGTCCAGTCAAAGCCCTCGGGGCGCCGCGGAACTTTCCCGGCGCGAACGTATAGAGCATTGCCTTTGTTATCGCCCACGATAATATTTTGCGGAAACATGCCCAGGCCAGCCATCGCGGTTTTCACTTCAGCTACCGACGTGGCCAGGTTCATACGGTATATTTCTTCGTCCAGCACACCTGCATCATGCATTTGGCTGGCACTTACCACGTAGGCCCGATCGCCTTTCCTTGCCACCACTGGCGATAGCAGGCCATTGTGTCGCGTGTATTCGAAAACATGTTTGCGCTCGCTACCGTCAGTGGCACGAAAAATTTCCTCGCGAAGCTCCATGTTCTGCCAGTGCCCGTCATACATAAAACGTCGCGGGTTGTTGGAATCTACGACGACTTCGTAGCAGTCCCACATATCAGGATTACCCGTCGTCATCGCCCAGGCAACATGACTATTGTGCGCTTGCCACAGCATAGGACCCAGGGAAAAGCCGGAGGATTTTAAGGCGCCAGCGTCAATTCTATATTCGTAATAGGCAGGACTTTGCAAGCCCACATGCGGATCAGACCCAACTATTGTCTCCCCGTGCAACGTTCTTGCAGGCATTACCACCCAGCCGTTAGAAGCGCGTTCAGGAGTAGCGTCCGACGTTCCAGGAGCTTGACGATCCAGAACTACACCAGCTTTTTCACACTCCGCTGGCCCATCAACCATGTGGTAGCCAAGCCATAGAATCATTCGACTGAGTGACACAAAGGAGGCCGGCCCAAATTCAGGCGACCAAACGGGCACGCTGTTCGGATTGTCAGCCATAAAGCGCTTGATTCCAGAAACGTAATAGCCATAGTTTTTTTGTAACTGGGGGCTCATGCGCTCAAAGCCCGCGACCCCTTCTTCAAGATGTCGCCAACGGCGTATTTCCATATCCAATTGCAAATGAGAGTCACCCTGCAATTCAGACCTACGCCCCTGAAGCACTACCAACATTCCCAGTATCTGCTCCAGCCGATCTTCAGCTTGAGCGTATCCTAAGCCGTAATAACCTACTTCCTCAGAGTCCGCATAGAGGTGTGGGACGCCCCAATCATCGCGATAAAGCGTGACTTCCTGGCCCGCGATTGCCGATTGCTCCGACTCGCTCGCAATGACGACAGAACAAACCGGCATCAAAACGAGTTGAAATAATGAGACCATTATTTTCATTGTGAAACAGACCCCAGGACCAAGAACCAGAATCCGCATATACTACACCTGAACATTTGTTCAATGCAACAGTCTAAGCATTTAATTGGTCGAGGGTTCAACCCTAAATGCTGGCGCGAGGTGCGGCCATGGCTGTGTTTTTTCCCATATTCGGGCGAGATGCAATGCAACATCATCGCGATGGCGCCTGCATGTAATCAACAGCCCAATAGGGAGCCCGTCATCGCTGAGGCCGGCTGGCACTGAGATTGATGGGTTCCAGCAGATATTGGCCAGCATAGTAAATGGCTCTGCATGGGTTTGACTGCTGTCCATCCCGCAGATGCTCTCCGGCAGTGGGCCCTCTGCGGCATAGGCGTCTCTG
>JAPKEK010000437.1 GCA_028822125.1 Pseudomonadales bacterium
AGAATGCAGGCTGTTTTGGCGTAGGATAAGACAATGAACCCAAATACACCGATTATCGTTGGCATAGCGCAGCATGCTCAGAAAGTCGCGGATGTTGATCAGGCTCTGGAACCCGTTGAGCTGATGATTCGTGCTGCCCAGGCAGCCGCAGAGGATACGGGTCATCCGGGCATATTATCAGACCTGGATTCAGTACGTGTTGTGCGGGGCCGTTGGCGATATAAGCAACCCGCAGGCTATGTTGCCAGCAGGCTTGGCTCACCTGATGCTGAATTGATTGGCACACCGTTTGGTGGCAATTCTGTGCAGGCGCTGGTGAATCGTTCAGCGCTTGACATCTTAGAGGGTAAGAATTCATTGGTTTTACTGACTGGGGCGGAAGTAGGGCATACTCAGGCAAAATTGCTTAAAGCCGGTCGAGAAATGGCTTACACCAAGACGTCAGGCTCCTATGATGACATGCTGGATACTGAAGTGCCGATGTCTGGCAGTGCTGAACAGGCACGGAGTATCCAGTCGCCGCTGCAGATGTATCCTATCTTTGAGAACGCGATACGCTATCAGCGAGGAGAATCGGTCAGTGAACACATTTCCCGCATTTCAGAGCTGTGGGCAGGTTTTAGCGCGGTTGCTCAGCAAAATCCGCATGCCTGGCTGAGAAAGCAGCTTGATGCAGAAATGATTCGGACGCCCTCTGATAGTAATCGTATGATTAGCTTTCCCTATCCAAAACTGATGAACTCAAACAATGCAGTGGATATGTCAGCAGCGCTCATTATGTGTAGTGTTGCGGTGGCAAAACGCAATGCTATTGACCCTGCTTTGTGGGTATTCCCCTGGTCTGGTGCTGCGGCTCATGATACCTACATGGTCTCAGAAAGGGATAACTTGTATAGTTCCCCCGCTATTCGCATTGCTGGTCAAAGAGCGCTTGATCTGGCTGGTCTTTCGACGTCGGATCTGAGCCTGGTGGATGTCTATAGTTGTTTTCCATCGGCTGTGCAGGTCGCTGCTACGGAGTTAGGTCTGGACCAGTCAAAGCCTCTGACCATTACAGGTGGGCTGACTTTTGGGGGTGGACCGCTTAATAACTATGTTATGCATAGCATAGCGAGGATGGTGGAATTGACCAGGTTGAATCCCAGTGACAAAGGTTTGGTTACAGCCAATGGTGGTTTCTTAACAAAGCATGCTTTTGGAGTTTATTCAGCAACACCGCCGTCCCAGGATTTTCAATTCGCTGATGTACAGTCTGAAGTTGATGCAATGCCCACACGGGAGAGCCTTGATAATTTTAACGGCAAGGTCGTTATCGAATCCTATACAGTCATGTATGGTGGTGGTATGCCTCAGATGGGTCATGTTGCATGTCTTACCGAGGATGGCAAGCGTACCTGGGCAAATACTGAGGACCGTGACCTATTATTCAGCATGGCGGGTGAAGAATTCTGTGGTCGGGCGGGTTCTGTCAATGGCCAGGGGCTGTTTACAATGGGGTAGATCTATGGGGGTAGGCCTATGAACCAATTTCTTGAAAAAATGGGTTTCAAACCAGTAGATCGGGTACTGATTACCCATATCGACGATATGGGCTTTTGCCATGCTGCAAATGTGGCAACCGAGGCATGTTTGTCAGGCGGTTCGGCCAGCTGCGCATCGGTGATCGTCAATGCGGGTTGGTTTCTGGAAGCGGCGCATATGGCGCAGCATAATCTGTCATGGGATATTGGCGTCCACCTTACGCTGACCGCAGAGTATCCACTGTATCGGTGGCCAGCACTAAGCTCACGTGACGCCGGAACCGGATAAGCAGGGTTATCTGTGGCATACCCGAGAGGACGCCATTCGTCATGTAACTGAGGAAGCCGCGCGGGGCGAAATGAGAGCTCAGATTGATACCGCATTGGCGGCAGGAATCGATGTGACGCATATCGATACCCATATGGGTTCGGTGATACATCCTAAATTCCTGCCTACCTATTTGTCTTTGGCAGCAGAATATGAAGTACCCGCTTTTCTACCGCGTATAACCCGAGCGCGGCTGCAGGCGCTCAGTCAGGGCGACATGGCTGATGCCTATTTGCAGGCACTGGAAGCTATTGATGCGAGCAAGGTGCCCATGCTCGACCAGATAATCATTGAAACTTTGATTGCCAAGCAGGATAAAATGGATTTTTACAGAGGATTGATTGATGTCATAGAACCGGGATTAACCCATCTTTTGTTTCATCCTGCCAAAGACAGTGAAGAGCTCAGTGCTATAGCAGATACTCATGATTCACGTCATGCAGATTTTATGGCTTTTCGAGGGCCTGTCTTAAGAGAATACGCGGAACAGCAGGGTATTCGAATAATTGGTTATCGTGAACTCAGAGACATTATGCGTGGCGAGTGATATCTGGCCTGAAAAAATCGTTTATTTGATCAGGTAGGTATTCGATGACGCTGCAATTTAAGAAAAAGGACGTTGACCTGGATCGCATTATCAGGATTGTCAGGACAACCGATGCTGCTGTAGATCTACGAAACCCCCACACAGAACCGGGTGTTCCCGAACAAGTCAGGGCCTCGGCTCAGGTGGCAGCGGTGGCTATGCTGATTGTAGATAAACCCAATCCAACGGTGATCTTTACGCGGAGGCATCCGAGGATTCGTTTTGGTGGCCAGTATTGCTTTCCTGGTGGCAAAGCCGATTCAGGCGATAACTCCATTGAGGAAACCGTCCGCCGCGAAATCCGAGAGGAAATCGAATTAACTGCCAGCGGCTACCAAATGATAGGCAGCCTCGGTCGATATCACACCCAGACCGGATTCTGTATTACACCCTTCGTTGGTATAGTGACCCCGGACTATACGGTAGTGCTGAATCCAGCTGAAGTCACCGATCTAAAAGAGGTATTGCTAGAGGATCTGCTCAACCCAGATTATTATCAGTTGGTAAGCAGAGCAGCGGATAGAGCCCATTACCATTTCAGATTGCAAGGCTTTGAAGTGTCTGGCCCAACGGTATCAATGATGATTAATTTTGCAGAAATAATCAGCCGAAATTGCTATTGATTCTCGTATGCTACAGTCGCAGGGTGACAGCAGGCCGCTTTCCGGCAGATCAGGAAGTTTCTGATATGGGCCAGCGATAGTAACAAGCCGGCCGTAATGGTTATCCATTTTTCACCAGAGGCAGTCAGGTAGTCATGACCCAATAGGGCGGTCAGGGTGAGGCTTATCAGGCCTACGGCACCCAGCGCAATAGTGCTTCGATCTTTGTGCTTTGTGCAACCTAAAGTCAGCGCAACAAGGCTT
>JAPKEK010000438.1 GCA_028822125.1 Pseudomonadales bacterium
CCTGCTAATTGTCAGAGGAGGAACTTCAGGCGTGCCTGTCGACATCCCTGACATTCCATTGAGCGGGGAAGTTGATGGTCAGGAATTACACTTTGAGGCTGCCGCAGCCTGTCGTAACGGCGAGACTCGCCTTGTTCAGGAGGGGATGTCAGATAGGCAACAGGTGTATTCAGGCGCCAAGTTTTACGCTGACTTGATCGGATATGAAATAGTTTCCGCTTTATCAATACCGCTCTCAGTGAGTGACTCAAGGGTCATTGGCGTACTTCAGGTACTTAATGCAGTGGATGGAGAAGGCCAGTTTGGTCCGTTTGCTGAAGATATGATCCCATGGATTGAAAGTCTTGCGTCGCTGGCAGCTGTGGCTATTCACAACCGTCAGCGGTTGGATTCCCATGTGGCTAAGCACGAACAACTGGCACAACAGGTTCAGCAGAGAACCCTGGAACTGGAAATCGTCATCGATGATTTACAGACCAGGAATACGCGCCTGCAGGAAGAAAATAAGATTGACGGTTTGACCAGTGTTAATAATCGTCTGGCTTTCGAAGACGCATTTGAGATTGAATGGCGTCGCGCAGAAAGGCAGGGTTATATGTTGAGCCTGCTGATGTTCGATATAGACCATTTTAAGGAAGTCAATGATACCTTTGGTCATCTGGCTGGTGATCAATGTCTACGCACCGTAAGCCACCTGTTAAAGAGCGCGTTTAACAGAAGTGCCGATTTTGTTGCTCGCTACGGTGGAGAAGAGTTTGTCGTACTCTTGCCTTATCTGGAGTTAGACAACGCGATTTTATGTGCTGAACGCCTGCGGGCAATCATTGAGGCTTTTGTAATTGAATATGCGGGCAGTGAAATCAGGCTAACGGTGAGTGTTGGCATCTCCTGTGGACAGCCTTCAGCTGATATAGATGCAACCCAGTTGATTAAATTAGCTGATAAGGCGCTTTATAGCGCCAAGGATGCCGGACGTAATTGTGTTCGATCTATTGCGGTAGAGTAACGACGTTTGCAAGCAGGTATTGCTGCTTGCCGGTATCAAGCCTGCGAAGGCCCTTGATAGTGTCCCAGCCAGCGGCTGGACGACTCATTATGATGGCTGCAATGGGCCCGTGCTGACCAGAGCGGTATCAGTAGCCTGAAGCGAGGCCTTCTTTTCTGTGGTCTGATGCACCACAGTAGCCATCTCGTAATTTAGCGATGAGTTGGGCGCCACCAAAAAGATGTTCAGGAGAGTCAGTTCTGGTCTTATGGCCTTTTTCTATCAGCTGCTGTTTCACTGATGGATCAAAGCCTTTTTCCAGTGCCAGTTCACCGGTTTCGGTTACCTGCCACCGTGGCGCATCACTGGCGGCCTGCGGATTCTGGCCATAAGCGTAGAGGCGGACCATCATCTGTAGATGGCCCTGGGCCTGCATATGGCCGCCCATAACCCCGAAACTCAGGGCTGGTTTGTTTGCACAGGTCACAAAAGCGGGAATGATAGTGTGATACGGGCGCTTGCCGCCGCCAACCTGGTTAGGGTGGCCCTTTTCCAGAACAAATCCAGATCCTCGATTCTGCATGCTGATGCCGGTTCCTGGAATAACAATTCCAGAACCGAAACCACGGTAATTAGACTGTATGAATGAAACCATCATGCCATCAGCGTCAGCTGTAGTCAGGTAAACGGTATCTGGGCTTGCTCCCAAGCCATGACCGGCTCCCGCCGTGTGATGCAAGTCGATTTGTTTGCAATGTGCTTCTATCCGCATGGGATCAAGCAGTTCCGCATTAGACAATTTCATATAATCCGGGTCTGCGAGATGTCTTTCTATTACGCCGTAAGCACATCGAATGGCTTCAACTTGAAGATGAGTGCTATCAGCTGAATCGATGGGGTATCTGTGGATAGCACACCGATTCACTATCGCCAGGGCTATTAATGCCATGATCCCCTGTCCGTTGGGTGGTATTTCATGCAACTGGTAGTCGCCAAAGTCCTGGTGTAGGGGAGATACCCATTCAGGACGGTGCTTGCTGAGATCATCGAGGCTAAGGGGGGCATTGTGAATCTGCGCATCGTGGACCATTTGCTGCGCCAGGCTCCCGCTGTAGAATTCTGAGCCATTGCTATTGGCTATGGCCGTCAGTGTTTTTGCATGATCGGGAAGGCGGACAAGATCACCCGGACCTGGTGCTTTGCCCGAGCTGAGGAAGGTGTCCTTAAAGGCGTCATAATCCTGGTAGACTGTTTCGGCAAGCTTCCAGTAATAGGCGGTTTTTGGTCCCACCTGGTATCCCTTTTCAGCATATCCAATCGCTGCCTGAAAGAGGTCGGCGAAAGGGAGCGTCCCAAAGCGGTCGGATAGTGCCATCCAGGCACTGACAGCGCCGGGGACGGTGACAGCGAGCCATCCTAGCCGTGGCATCCTGGTCTCACCAGTAAAGTGCTCGACCTTGAGTTTTTCAGGAGATCGGCCCGAAGCATTTAGCCCGTGCAGCTTTTTACCGTCCCATATCAATGCAAAAGCATCGCTGCCGATGCCATTATTGTTGGGTTCAACCACGGTTAGTGTGATGGCTGTAGCCAGCGCTGCATCGACCGCATTGCCGCCCGATCCCAGGATGGATAGGCCGGCTTGAACCGCCAGCGGCTGCGAAGTTGCTACCAGGTTGTTGGCAAATATGGGCGGGCGGGCCGATGGATAGGGTAACTCCCAGTTAAAGTTATTCATCTATTATCCTCTTTGAAAGCTGCTGATGTCAGCCGTGAATTCTCGTCGTGGACGATCACAACAATGCAGCGTCATCTGTTCGTGTAGAATTAGCGTAAATGATTGGCGGACGTTGCGAAACCTGATTTTGTCACTACCATAGACTACTAAGTCGCTGTTGCCTGTAGAGCGTGTGGTATCTACCTTTTGTCTCCATCAGCTGATCGTGATTGCCCACCTCAATGATGCGACCTTGTTCTATTACGATAATCCGGGTGGCGTTTCTAATAGTGGATAACCGGTGCGCAATCACCACACTTATTCTGCCTTCAAGAAGGGTTTTCAATCCGGCTTGTACGTGTTGTTCTGTCAGTGTGTCAACCGATGACGTTGCCTCGTCCATGATAAGGATCTTCGGGTCAGCCAGGATTGCCCTGGCGAAGGAGATGAGCTGTTTTTGACCCGCGGAGAGGCTTGCGCCAGATTCATTAATTTGGGTTGCATAACCTTCTGGCATCTCTTTGATGAAATGGTGGGCTCCAGCCTTCTTGGCAGCAGCTACGATCTGCTGGTGGTCGGCATGCAGGCTTCCGTACT
>JAPKEK010000439.1 GCA_028822125.1 Pseudomonadales bacterium
CGCTGGGGCCGCCTTCTGGTTGCGCTTCTTCGCGAGCTCTTCCTTCACCTTTGGGTCAGCGACGCTCTCCAGCTCGATCACCGCGACCAAGCTGGCTCCGTCAGCACCCGCGGCAAGCGCCTGGATGAAGCGATTCAACTGCTCAGGATCTATTGGCAGAACGAACATGTCAAATTTTCTGGCGAGTTCTATCAGATAGATGACATGGCCATGGAACCCAAGCCGCCCCAGGGTGGCTCGATTCCGATATGGATCGGTGGTACTAAACCACCTGCCCTGCGCCGAGTGGCGCGCCTCGGCGATGGCTGGATGGCCATGAATGTCCCTGGCGACAGCCCGATTGAGAACCGCATCGCGGATCTCCATAAATTTGCTGAACAGGCAGGCCGTGACCCAGCTACCATAGGGATGCAGATGAGCCTGTCTCCCGGACCGCTGGGCAAAGAAAAACGCAAACGCTTCTATGCCGACCTGGATTTACTCAAAGAACAGACCAACGCCCTTCAGGCGCTTGGCTTCGATCAGATCTCTATCGACACGGTACCGATTTTCCAACTGGGTTTTCGTTCAAGCGACGCGATGATCGATCACCTGGAGCAGATTTACAGGGCTTTGCTGCCTGAACTGGATCAACAATGACAAACGGAGACAGCCATGAAACAGGCACAACGTACCGGACCACTGGATGATCTAACCATCATCGATTGCACCATGGCTTTTGCAGGGCCGTTTGGCACCGTATTACTCGCAGACCTGGGTGCAAATGTCATCAAGGTCGAACCGCCCAACGGTGACAATTTCCGGCCCGTGCCGCCCTTCCCACCCGATTACGAGCACGCCCGTAACCATGCCGATGCCGGCGTCGATTACGGCATGTCATTCGCTGGCGTTAATCGCAATAAACGCAGTATCAGCCTTGACCTCAAGAACCCCGAAGATAAAGAGATCCTGCTGCAACTGTGCGAACAAGCCGATGCCATCGTCGAAAACATGCGAGCTGGTGTCATGGATGATCTGGGCCTCAGTTACGAGACCATCGCTGAGCGCAACCCCGCTATCGTTTACGGCGCTGTACGCGGCTATGGCGATCCGAGAACAGGAGACAGCCCCTACTCGTCGTGGCCTTGCCTGGACGTCGCCGGCCAGAGTGCCGGTGGTCTGGTTGAGGCGACAGGTGATTTATTCCCAATCGCTATCGCCGACATCTATCCGGGCACCCTGATGGCCCTGGGTATGGTATCTGCCATTCATCGCGCCCAGCAGACCGGTGAAGGGGAGTTTTTTGACGTTGCCATGTACGACAGCATGCTGGCACTGCTGAAGCCGAACGTCGCCGCTTACAGCTTAACGAAGCAACCGCGAAAATCGGGCAGAAAAATACTCGTTCCCTTTGGTCTGTTTCCAACCATTGACGGCAGAATAGCCATCGCTGCACCGGTTGAGCGTCATTGGCGACTTCTCTGCGAGGCCATGGATCGGCCTGAACTCAGCAAAGACGATCGAACGCGTAACAACTTCAAACGCGTTGAGAATCAAGCTTTCACCGAAGAAGTGGTTGCCAGTTGGACATCAACCCGGACCAAACAGGAAATTCTTGATCTCATTGGCGGTAGCGTGCCGTGCGGACCCGCCAATTCAATGGCCGAGGTATTCGCAGACCCCCACGTTGCCGCAAGAAACATGATCAACCTGTATCAGCTGCCTGGCGAGAACCCCGAGGTGGCACTGTCAGGTAATCCAATCAAGTTTACCAAGAGCCAAACCGGTTTTTATCAAGCACCGCCCAGGCTGGGAGAGCATACCGAGGAGATTCTGGCTGAATTTGGTATCACGCCTGCGAAATAACTGAGCTAACTGATATCGGGAACTCCTGAACATTGACGGCAAAAGCCGTGTTACGCTCAACCAGACTAGACCTAAAGCACAGGCCACCTTAGGTGGCCAGTCCCTATCTATAGAGGAGGGGGAAACAACATGCACACCTGCACCTGGGCACCGTCTACCTTCTCTGGGACCCAAGTAGTAAAAAGCAAACAACCAGCAAAGGTGATGCCAAAAGGTCGCCAGCTCAGGGAACTGGTGCGCCAATATGTGCACCGACTCGAGCAGCTTGACCTCAGCCACCTGCTGATAGCCCAGCGCTGGTGGGGTAACGCCACCAACATTGAAGGCTCCACCCTGGACTGCATGGCCATGACCGACTACATCGCTGCCCACAGCAACAGCATCAGGCTGGTCACCGCCATTCATCCCGGGTTCTTTCATCCCGCTGTGATCGCCAAATGGGCGGCTACCCTGGACAACCTCAGTGACGGTCGCTGGAGTATCAATGTAACCAGTGGCTGGAACCTGGAGGAATTTTCCAAATACGGTATTGACCCTCTGGATCATGGCGGTCGCTATGCACGATCATCAGAATTCATCGAAGTATTGCGCGGCGCCTGGGATAACGAGCTGTTCAATTACCAGGGCACCTACTACCAGGTGCAGGATCTGGTGCTGGAACCCCGCCCGACAAGTCCGTTGGAGGTGTTCCAGGGCGGCCAGTCAGATGCTGCCATCACCATGGCCGTGCAGCAATCAGACTGGATGTTCCTCAATGGCGGCTCGCTGGAGAAAATCCAGGGCCTGATCGATAAAGTCAGGGCCAGGGCAGGCGCACAGGGAGCATCCCCCCGGTTTGCGGTCTACGGCATTCCCCTTTGTCGGACCACCGATGCGGCTGCCGAGCATGAAATCACCGCCATGTTAAACAATATAGACCCAGTGGTATTAGCCGCCCGCAGGAAACGCGTCATTGGCGCCGAGGGCATGTGGGCCAATGCGGATGACCTGAGTATGCTCGATACCAACGAGGGTTATGCCACGGGCCTGATCGGTTCGCCGGAAACCATTATCACTCGTCTGGCAGCACTCAAATCTGCCGGTGTGGATATGATTCATCTGGCCCTGGGCGACCCGTTATTTGAAAGCGAGGTGCTACCCCTGATCCAGAGATTATAATCGCCCATGATCTAAGCAGATCCCAGGCCAGGCTAAACCGGTGTTCTCCGTTTTCTCACGATTGATCCGCGTCCCTGGATTGTCTCGCTATGACGGAAACCTGCACAAAAATTTATCTATCTGGAAACTTCATCGGCTACTGAATAAAGCCTTAATTATTCAGTCTGGTACAGCGATCAAAACCTGTCATAAACAGCGCAATTTAAACATAAACGCTGGTCACACAAGCAGACAACAGGCGATTGCCCCGTTCAGTGAATATTCAGCGGATAGTTCAGCGGATAGT
>JAPKEK010000440.1 GCA_028822125.1 Pseudomonadales bacterium
TCAAAAAAATCGATCACCACCACTGAAACCAACAATTCGGTGTAGTCCGACAATCCCAGCCATCGCGACACGCCCCAGCCTTTCTGTTCTACGAACACAATCCAAAGTAATAGCGGCACATAAACCAGCAATCGAATTAAAACCGTGTTTACCGCAGCAATACCACCATGGAATAGCAAGCGCTGTAGCCTGCTTGAGCGGCACACACGTGCCGGCTTAAAAGTTTCAATAATCAACATCAGCAGAAAGCCGCATAAGAAGACAACTAACTTTCCGGTATCAAGATCAGCATCCATGGTTTGATTATGCGGCCTGCCGGGCGGTTAAGTAAACAACACCTATTCAGGCTGACTTCAAAGAAATTCACAGACTCAAACCTGAAAGCCTTTCAGCGACTGTAACAGCGCTTCATTACCTCATCAAAATAAGTAATGCAGCGGCGGTTATCCGACTTCATGCAGACTCTGTGTACTGGCCTTGAATCCAGCAACTCTGTTCTACCGCGCTGCTCCCCGCTCAGAACGCATTGCACATTACCTTGCAGATCATCAAAAAACTCAGGCCGTGCAAGCCTCAGCACTGCGGTTGAATCATGAATAGGGAAAGCATCAACAATACCTTTGCTGGCATGGAAATCGAGGTAGCATTTTTTGATAGTCCGGAGAAAGAGACCGGCATCATCCAATTGACCTGTAACGTTCTCTAGATGATCTTTCGTCATCTGATTCGACATAGTGGCATCAAGGCCAACCATAACGAGCGGTACGCCGGATTCAAAAACACACTGGGCAGCTTCCGGATCACCGTGGATATTGGCTTCTGCCCAGGCGGTCACATTACCAGCAACCTTTAAGGCTCCTCCCATTATGACGATTTCCGAGATTTTTTTATCTAAACCAGGGGCTTGTAACAATGCCAGGGCAATATTGGTCAGACGACCTACCGCCAGAATGGTGATATCTCCTGCATTAGCCTCAACTTCTCTAACGATGAAGTCAACGGCGGATTCTTTTTCTGAATCGATGGAAATGTCCCCCTGGTCAATATCACCGAGCCCGTTCTTACCATGTACAAAATCCGGATAGGCCTCTTCATTGTCGCCGTTTAACCCTCTCCCGGCCCCCTGGTAAACCTTATAGGGCAGTTTAAAGCGTTCACATATATACAGTGCATTACGGGTGCAGTCTTCAATACTAGCATTTCCGAATACCGTGGTAATTCCCCTGATATCAAAATCAGAAATGGCATGCAACAGCAACAGCGCCATGGCATCATCAATGCCCGGGTCTGTATCAAATATTAACTTCTTCATAGCCTTGTTTTCTTTCACCTATAAGCCTACTCAAAACGTTGCTTTCGTTCACCCACTGGCTTATTCATAGCCATGAGTCGCTCAACCACTGATTTACCCGTGAGCAAGCACTTGCTTATCTCCCGCTCCAGGATGCCTCTCCTCTGGCTGACTGTTACCCTGCAGACGCTTGAAATATCCTTCAAGCCCATGGCAAAGACGGCCAGAACGAGTACTATCAACAGACAACTACAAGCAAAATAAAGCGCCGCTTGAGCTCTGTAACGCCACAACCCAACTGCTCACCCAGGAACCGCTGGCTGTTCCTAAAGTGGCCGCCAGCAATAAAACGGAGATGAGCCTTGGCGAGGCCCGGTTCATCCGCTTGACAAACGCGAACCTTAATGCCTCAAGATCATACTTTGCAGCGGCCTGGCTTTAACTACCTGTCCCTTGATCTGCGCCAACGGGTGATAAGGCTTTCGCTGGAATCCAGCAGCGGCTACCACACACTGCCCGGTATCCCGGTAGGCAAGCGCGGCACTCAGCCTTGCCTCGGCACTATCGCCCAGGCCGTGGCTCAGGTCATCCTCCACATAGCAGCCAGGAATGAGCGTACCCGCAAAATCGGGGTCGATGTCAGCTGGTGAAAAACCATCGGTATAGTCGCCAAAACCCAGGGCATTCACGCCGCGGAACTGAATCGTAAAATAGGTCGTACCACAGTTATCCATCGCATAAAAACCATACGGCTTTCCACAGGTTGTATCACCGATAAGAACGACCTCGGTGCCAATGCCGCGCAAACCATTAATTACCGCTTCACTGGCCGAACAGGTACCACTGCCGGCGAGGATAAATACCCGGGTGAGGTTCAATTTAGGCAGTGGTGTCCCCGCGGGCACCGAAAACCCGGGCGCCGCCGACGTGAACAGGGATGGTGACAGCGAGGCACCCGTGATCGGGTTCCTATTAGGATACTTGTCGTTAAACTCCAGCTCGCTGAAGGTATGACCACTGGCGAAGTCGCCAGCAATCATCGATGCCAGGGCATTGGCAATATCCAGGTAGCCGCCACCGTTATAACGCATATCAACGATCAGGTCGCTAACCTGGGCAACCGCAAAGGTCTCAACCGCGTCAATCAACATGGCCTCGGCGGTGGCAATATGCTCGTTAAACAGCATGTAACCCACCACGCCGCTGGCAGTATCGAAGGTCTTCACCGACTGTACCGGGGTCAGGGTTACCTCTTCGCTGACCAGGGTGACTGCGCGTGGCGCCCCGGCGTTTAAATCAAGGAATACAAATTCATGGGACTCACCCAGGGTCTCCGGGAACAAAGCAGCATTGAGGGTATCGACATCGCTGCCGTTGACAAAATCAACGCCATCAACCTCAAGTAGTTCGGCCCCGCGGGCAAGGTTTGCCGCCGACGCAGTCGTACCTGGCTGGACCAGAGCGACCAGCCAGCTTCGTGGCGATGAACTGCTGACCCTGAAAAATTCAATACCATAGCCCGCTGAAATACCAGACTGGGAAAGCTTCTCCCATGCCTCGGTATCGTAGGTAAAGTGAAATTTATCCTTGGGGTTGCCCGAAGGTGTCGTTTCAAACGTCTTCATTAAATCAAAATAGTCCAGGGCATCATCTATCGTGCCCGGATCCACATCTGTGATTTCGTCATACCAGAGATAGGTATCGTTGCTGTACGACCTGAGCCAGAAATTCTCATCCGTAACGGCCCCCTGAACATCTGGAAAACTACCAGATCTAGGTTCGGCACACATTGCATCGTAATCAGAAGCAGGCTTGAAAGAGCCTGCGGTCCAGTTAGAAGTAGAACCGGAACCTGTCGTTGCAGCTGGAGCAGATGAGTCCCCGCCGCCACCACCACAGGCCACCAATAGAGTAAGCAACATAGTGGTCAGCCCAAACCTGGTTACAAAGAACACCATTTCTACCTCCAGGGCTCATTTTACTGTCATTACGTCT
>JAPKEK010000441.1 GCA_028822125.1 Pseudomonadales bacterium
CACAACTCAGCCAGCCAACGGTTGTGCGCCCGGGCGCCAGCCCATTGCAATTCCGGCACAATGTTTTTCGTAGGCAGAGCAAGACCTGCACCAAACGGGGGCGAATTCTGTTCTGTAATGCCATCAGGAAAGATAATTTCGCCAGCGATGCCATCACCATCCAGCACATACAAGCGCTGCTCGTAGTCCCATGCACCGGACAGGTGAGCCTCAACCCCGGCTCGCCAGTCGTCATTGATGTCTTTGAGCAGGAACATCTGTTCTACTTTGTCTGTCATGGCTTTCTGAAGTGGCAGTGCGAGATCAAACGTCTCTCTGAATTGCGGGTCCAGATAATCTCGATAACGTGCCGGTGGCAACCCGGCATGACAGTCTGATGAAATAACGGTGTATCGGTCCATTCGCTCTACTTCCGCTGTTCAGTAATAGTATGGTCCGCAGATGGGACGCTCCTGATGATGCCCGCATCCGGGTCATCGTAGAATTGGCTGAACCACTTGCGATACTTGGCGATGGGACCATCGCCGTCGCATAACAGCGGGGTCTCGCGGTATATCTTGTTCTCCCAGATCGGTATGTCAAATTGTACCTGCCGTACAATCTCCGCAATCATGCCATCAGTGAGAATATTGAAGCTGTCCGAGATATCCAGTGGCTTGGTAAACGCAAAGCGGAGTATAAGTCTGTTTTGGGTGATTGGTGTAACCGTGCCGAGCATCACTGTTTTAAATGCTCTGCTGAATACCTGTGTGGTCATGCCAGGGCCACAGTTCTTGCTTGTCAGGTGACTGTTTTCCAGCTTGTTGAAGTCAAGGTTACCTGCTTCATCAATTGCGGGCCCTTTCGTCACCATATCAGTGTCTCGTTTATGGCCATCAAGGGTAATCGCTGCCTTGGGCATTTCGCGGGCATTGTGAACGTATACAAAGTGGGCAATATCGACTCCATTTTCCCCTGTTTCCTGGATACAGGAGTTAATCTCCCATTCATAGAGGTCAAACTCGCTCCAGTTAGGATCTTTCAGTTCAGTTATGTTATCGAGTTCAAACAATGGCGCAAGACGGCGTGGATGATACCAGGCCCAGATCATGCGATTGCACTCCCGAACAGGATAACTGTACAGACACGGTTTACCCTGGGCCTGTTTTGGAATGCTGGTGGCATATGGAACATTCACACATTCACCGGCGGTATTGAATTCCCAGGCGTGAAATGGGCAGGCAATGCTGTTACCTCTGACCTTTCCTCCATACCCGAGGTGAGCACCTAGATGTGGACAATACGCTTGCATTACCGTCGCCACACCATCTTCGGTACGAAACAGCACCATGTGTTCATTAAAATAGTGCAGCGGTAGTACATCGCCAGCGCTGATATCGTCACTGTAGGCAACTGCGTACCAGCCAAAGGGAATGGGAAATTCCATGAGGTGCTCCTTAACCCAGTGAGGGTATTGGTGGGTTCTTACGTGTAAGGATTGAATCCATGCGCGCTTTGATTTGTGACTCACTGCCTGGATTCAGCGACATGATCCAGAACTGATCCCCACGTATACCTTCAAGTGCCATCTGAGCGACCTCATCCGGGTGGGTGGTTTTCAGTTCCATGCCATATTCTTCCATCATCCGGCGCATATCGTCCGCAGAGTGAATCCCGGAATCCGGCATATCCGCGCTTTTAGCAAATCGCTCCGGTCGAACCCGGTCGGAATCAAAAATCCCGGTATCTACGATATAAGGTCCCGGAAATAAGGCATGAACCTTAACAGGACTCTGCTGCGCGGCAGTCTGCAGATACAGCGCTTCGGTCACTGCCTGCACGGCAGCTTTCGTTGCAGTATAAACAGGCTGATCCGGATAAACGATGAACGCGCCATTGCCTGACCCTGTGATCACGAAGTGAGCTTCTTCACCCTGATCGGTAAGGCGAGGCATGAAGGCATTAATAGTATGCACCACTCCCCATAGGTTAACTTCGAAACACCAGTTCCAATCGCTTTGGGCATAACTCCATAAGGGCCCGGCCTCACCGGCGGCAATACCGGCATTGGCAAACACCAGGTGAGCTCCACCTAATTCATCGAAGGCGAATGCCGCCAGAGCGTCGACGCTGGCCTGACTTGTGACATCACACCTCCTTGCATAGCTGACTGCTCCTTTAGCTTCAAGGGCAGCAGTGGTTTCTGCCAGGCCTGCGTCATCGATATCAGCAACGACAACCCGCGCGCCGGCATCAGCCATGGCAAATGCCAGCGATCGTCCGACACCACTTGCTGCGCCGGTGATAACAACTAATTTATCCTTAAAATCCTGCATAGGTTACTCCTTACTTGGGGCCACCCTGTAGTCCAGGAAAACGGGTTCCTCCGATGGTATCTGCAAATGGCCAGAAGCTTTCAGCATCCAAAGGACCGGCTACAGTTATCTGACGATCGAGAAACTCTGGCCACCACAGGTATGCTTCGACCTGTTCAAGCATGGGTAGCGACTGAGCAAGTGGATCCCAGGGGCTTTCCCGCAACACGAGTTCTCCCTGGAGTGTCTGGCGAAAAGCTGTGCGGTACTTTGCGTAAACACGAACAACCTGAGGTGGCATATCGAAATCCCCGGGTTGCATGCTGACCCCACGCGCACTTTTAATCCACCACTCATTGGTCTCAAGAATTTCACCGGGTTCGTCTGTCTTGCTCACCGAACCCTTGAATTCTACAAACGAATACCCCTTGTGAGTCACAATCGCCTCTACCTGATCCATCAACCGGAAATAACGAATCTCGGCAAGATATTTAGGCTGCCCCCAATGCTCTCGGCTGATATATACCGCTTGTTCCTGGTCAATGGCATACCCCAATGCATAGTCACCCTCAATGCCGTCAAAGGTCGCAGCAACATTCATGACCAGTCCCAGTTCGGGCTCGTTGTTTACAGGAAAGTTGTATACTGTCAGCGTCACCAGAGGTTCACTGGCTGGACTCAGACCTGGCGGTAAAAGTGCAGAGATATGTTGACTATCAGTTCGATAGACAATCTTCAGCATCGGCCAGTTAAGTATGTCTCCGGTATTACCTTGTGGTACGGCATCGCTCATGGGGCGCTCCTTATTATTAAACGGTTTCAAATGTTATTGGCATCTCGCGGATACTGCTGAGGAAGTAGGAGCGCATGTACCTAACCGGGCCGGCAAATTTCGGGGCTCGCAACCTCGGCAGGAGCTCTGCAAACATAATCTGCATTTCCTGTTTAGCCAGATGCGTCCCTAAGCAGTAGTGTGATCCGGTACCGAAAC
>JAPKEK010000442.1 GCA_028822125.1 Pseudomonadales bacterium
GTTCAAAGGCAATATCAAAAATTATTATGCTCCGGAAAACAGCTACTTGAATCGAGTTATTGATACCCGGCAGGGCATTCCACTTTCGCTGGCATTAATTCACCTGGCGATCGGAAACCGACTGGATATCAATATTCACGGGATCAATTTCCCAGGTCACTTCCTGATCCGTTATGAGGCGCTTGAAAACGGTATTATTGACCCATTTACGGGCAGAACGCTCAGCCAGAGCGACTGCGCTACCTTACTCAAGCAAGTAGCAGGCCCAGCAGCCGTCATGAATCCTGACCATTTACAGCAAGCAACCAATATAGGGATCCTGGCCAGGCTTATCGACAATCTGAAACAAATACACTGGCGAAACAAAAACTGGAAATCTGCCGGTCTTTGCCTGCAACAGCAGATTCTGCTGATGCCAGAACACCACGAATTTCGAATTCAGTATGGTGCTGTACAGGAAATGAAGGGCGATCGAACAGGAGCACAACAAACATACCTGGCTATACTTCAAGAATCCAAGAGCCGGGAAATAAAGGAAACAGCGGCGCAGCGCCTGTTAAGCCTCGAAAAAAAACCGCGGGTCCTTCACTGAACCCCTTACACTCATTCCCCTGAGGGCAATCCCCGCCGGAACTTGCAGATAAGCACAGATTAACCAGTGCGAAGCAATTCCATGGCCGCTTCAGCCCTGCGGGCGACACCGTCCTTCTGTCGGGTCAAATCCATCTCGTGATCGTCACCCATTGCGCCAACTAAATAGCGTTTGTACACACCCTGGCCAATGGCAGCAAGGCGCCAATGCTGAAAGGCTCGATAATAATTGATGTTACTGAGGTCTCTGCCAGTCCTGCTACTGTAAAGTTCACACAGCGTATCCCTTGAAGGATACCCTCCGACAGCAGTCGGTGGCTGATCGCCTTCATCAACACCCTCTACTTCATCAGCACCCAGCCAGTTATTCAGAAGGTAACCAAGGTCAGCCAGAGGATCACCCAAGGTACACAGTTCCCAGTCAAGTATCGCCTGGACTCGATCGTTAGTGACTATCATATTCCCCAATCTGAAATCACCATGCACAATACTGGCCCCAACCTGCAACGGCATACGCTCCATCAGTAAGGCAGAGCTAGCCTCCATTTGGGGTATTTCGTGAGTTTTAGATGCCTGCCACTGCTTGTTCCAGCGGTTTAATTGACGGGCAAGATAAGCTTCCTTCCTGCCAAGTGTCGCCAATCCAACCGCATCCATGTCAACGTCGTGGAGATCGCAAAGAATATCAATGACATGCTGACCCAAGTCCGGGCGATGCTCACCGGCAATACTTAACCCCGAGACGGCATCATTGAGTACTGTCCCTTCAACAAAATTCATTACATAAAAATCAGCACCATTAACGCTGGCATCCTGGCATAACCCAAGCGCTTCTGGGACGGGTACCTTGGTATCCCTCAAGGCATGAATAATCCGATACTCACGACTCATATCGTGCGCACTTTCAAGCACATGGCCCAAAGGTGGGCGACGTAATACCACTGCCTTTCCAGTCACATCTTCACATTTAAAGGTCAGATTTGAATGCCCCCCTGTAATTAACTGAAACTGAATTGGACCGCGCAACCCGGGCACATGCTGTTCTAACCATTCAGAAACCTTCCCTTCTGATATTCCTTCAGGCATACATTTTCTCCTATAAATACTCAAAGTAGCTGAGCTGATACCGTGCTCATGCGCCATCTTCAGATAATAAAACCGCTACCCCAATTGGTTGACCCGCTATAAGCCGCTTTGCCTCAGGTTAGCAACTATGTGCTATCGTGTCTTGGCCCATTATACATCGCATTTGAGGACAAACATGAAAATCAGAACTGCACGGTGTCACTACATCAGCGATGATATTGATACCCTGATACTGGACAATATCGAGATTGCAGACCCCCAGCCAGACCAGGTACAAATACGAATTAGAGCCTGCGCTGTAAATTTTCCCGATATCCTCATGATCCAGGGTAAATATCAGTTCAAACCCCTGCTGCCATTCGCGCCGGGGGGAGAATTTTCCGGCGATATCATCGCGGTCGGCAAGGACGTGACCAGCTTTAAAGTGGGTGATCGGGTCGTTGGCTCCGACCGAACTGGTGGTTTTGCAGAGGCCATCAATTTGCCATGCAACCAGTTAAAACAAATACCAGGTGATCTTTCCTACGCAAAGGCAGCGACCTACTCAACAGCTTATCTAACGGCCTTTGTGGCATTAACCATTCGCGGCAGTCTACAAGCCGGGGAAACACTGTTAGTGCATGGCGCTACCGGTGGAGTTGGTATGGCTGCCGTAGATCTCGGAAAGTTTCTCGGGGCGAAAGTAATCGCCACCGGTGGAACGGATGAAAAACTCGCCGTCGTAAAGTCTCGCGGTGCCGATCATGTCATTAATTACAGCCAGGCTGACGGTAGTCTGGGTGGCTTTCGAGATCAGGTAAAGGAACTTACCCAGGGCAATGGAGCCGATGTCATTTATGATCCCGTAGGCGGATCCGTTTTTGATGAATCTATGCGCTGTATAAACTGGGGTGGCAGGATCCTGGCTATCGGTTTCACCAGTGGTGTCTGGCCAAAAGCCGCAGTCAATCACATATTAATCAAACAAATAGCCGTTATAGGGGTCCGCGCCGGTGAAATTGGGCGTAGAGATCCCCAGTTAGGTCATCGATGCCGCCAGGAGCTCTATCAACTGCTAACAGATGGCTTAATCGATCCTCATGTCTGTGCTGGATTCCCCCTGGAAAACGCAGTGGCCGGATTAAAAATGCTTGAACAGAGAAAAGTAGTGGGCAAATGCGTGGTTACTATGAACGGTTATTCCTTCTAGTCATCAGCGCTCTGAGCAACCACGATGCTACCGTTCTCGGCAAAAGCTGATATAGCCTCAGTACTGTATCCCATATCTTGAAGTATTCTGACAGAGTCCTGGCCAATCGCAGGAGGATCTCTCGGCGGCATTTTCGCTACCCCTTCCACCTGAATTGGATTTGCAACTGTCCACTGAAAATCTGGGTCTTTCGACTCGGTTTCGACTATCACGCCGTTTTCAATGAGCTGAGCATCGGTTATCACATCGGCAAGTTTTTCAACAACACTGTAAGTCAGGTTTTCAACATCCAGAGCAGCGCATGCCTGGCTAACTGTCAAGCCTGAAAAAGCCTTGCCAATCATCTCCCGAAGTTCATCTCGATGATGCATCAGATCTCTGATAGTCTTAAAACGCTCATCTTCGAGCCACTCGG
>JAPKEK010000443.1 GCA_028822125.1 Pseudomonadales bacterium
AACCGGATTATCATTTAACGGAAGACCTGGCCGATCAAGCCATCAATTGGATTGAACTGCAAAAGGGATCGGCACCGGATAGGCCTTTCTTCTGTTATTTTGCACCTGCCGCGGTGCATGCGCCTCATCATGTGCCAGAACAGTGGATTAAACCTTTTGAGGGTATGTTTGATGACGGCTGGGATGTGCTGCGAAAGGAGATTTACCAGCGTCAGATAACATCAAGGGTGATACCTCCTGGCACTAGGTTAACCTTACGGCCAGAGCAGATTCCCAGCTGGGACGAATATCCGGATCGGTATAAGCCGGTGGCCAGACGATTGATGGAAGTGTTTGCAGGTTTTCTCGCGCACACCGATGCCCAGGTAAATCGAGTCATTTCAAAAATAGAGGAAATGGGTCAGTTTGATAACACCCTTGTGATTTATCTGACCGGCGACAATGGCGCTTCTGCGGAAGGTACTGTGCATGGCGCCTGGAGTGCGCCGTCCTTTCAAAATGGGGTACATGAAGATCCTGAGTGGTTACTGGAGCACATGGCCGATTTTGGTACTGCCCGATGTGAGAATCATTTCAATGTTGGCTGGGCCTGGGCCCTAGACTCTCCCTTCCAGTGGATGAAACAGGTGGCCTCGCACTTTGGTGGCACCAGAAATGCAATGGCCATTTCATGGCCAGCTGGAATTGTTAGCAAAGGCGAGATGCGCTCCCATTTTCATCATGTCATCGATCTTTTCCCAACTATTCTTGATGTGCTGGAGGTCGAAGTACCGGCGAGAGTCAATGGTGTTGTTCAACAGCCAGTGCAGGGTACCAGTATGGTATACAGTTTCTCTGACAGCGGTAAGGAGAGTCGACGAAAGACCCAGTATTTTGAGATTTTAGGTAACCGTGGGATTTATCATGATGGCTGGATGGCCTCCTGCTTTCACGGTCGGCTCCCGTGGATACGATTTGCGGGCTACGAGTTCGATGGGCCCCAGGAAGTCTGGGAGCTCTACAATATTGCTGAAGACTTTTCCCAGGCAAACGATTTGGCTGAGGTCGAAACGGAAAAGCTGGCCACCTTGCGAGCCCTGTTCGAAACAGAGGCAGAACGCTATGGCGTGTATCCCCTCAGGGATGCTTCTGGAAGACGAAGCGGCGCGTATGCTGTGCCGCATTCGCTGGAAGGTCATCAACAGATGACTTATACCCGTGCGCATGTGCGAATGCCAGAGCACTCAGTGGTCAGTTTGAAAAACACTTCTTTCTCGATTGCCGCAGAGGTGATGAGCCCGGAAGGTGGCTGTCAGGGCGTTATTGCCTGTCAGGGGGGCAATATGGGCGGCTGGAGCCTTTATGTAGACCAGAGTGGTCTTGCCAGTTTTGTTTATAACTGGTTTGGCCATGAATTTACCTTACTGCAGGATAGTACCGCATTGATCCCGGGTAGCTGCAATTTAGAGGTCCTGTATGAGCATGAAGGTCATTTTGGTGGTGGCGGTAAAGTTGTTTTGCAGGCAAATGGGATGGTGGTTGCTCAGGGCAGTATTCCCAGGACGGTACCGGTAATATTTTCAATGAGCGGTGAAACCTTTGACGTGGGTGTCGATACAGGATCCCCGGTGGGCCATTACCCTCATACTTTTGCATTTAATGGCGAGATAAAAGGTGTCACCCTGAAACGATTGACTGAGCCTGATGCCGCTGTCAAGGCAGCAGAAAGGAAAGGTCGGTTTCAGGCCAGTTTGAGCAGTCAGTAGCCGCTAGCGGTACTGCCTGAAGAATAACCTTAAATCTTCAGCAAGTAATTCAGGTTGCTCCAATGCGGCAAAATGACCGCCTTTCGGTTGTTCGGTCCAGTGCTGGATATTGTACAGCTCATTAGCCCAGGCTCTTGGCGGCAGGTAAAGTTCTCCAGGGAAGACCGTGTGACCAGTGGGCGTTTTAATCCGGCCGGCAGCAAATAAATCTGATTTCATGTGGCTGGATTCAAAATAAAGTCGCATAGAAGAAGTAATCGATTGGCTGACCCAGTAAATCATGATATTGGTGAGCAATTCATCTTTAGTGATCACTGATTCAAGATCACCATCACAATCCATCCAGTGTTGGAATTTTTCTGTTATCCAGGCCGCCAGGCCTGCTGGAGAGTCGTTGAGGCCGAAACCCAGGGTCTGCGGCTTTGTGCTTTGGATTGCCTGGTAGCCGGTGCCTTCCTGCATGCGAATTCGGCTGCTTTCCAGATGTTTTTTTTCAAGGTCAGTTACCCCGGCAAAGGCATCCTCCAGGGTGCTTGGGTAGGGCGCAAAGATAAGCGTCAGGTGCAGGGCTAGAACGGCCTCGGGGGCCAGGCGAGCCGTCCAGGAACTGATTGCCGAACCCCAGTCTCCGCCTTGTACAACATATTTTTCATAGCCCAGAAGTTGCATCAACTCAATATGCTGCAGGGCGGCCTGTTTCTGATCAAAACCCGCTGAAACCGGCGCTGCCGAGAAACCGTAGCCGGCAATAGACGGGCAGATCACGTGAAATGCAACATCACTATTACCGCCGAACCGTTCTGGTTGGGTCAGCAGGGGAATAATTTTGATGAATTCGCTGATAGAGCCGGGCCAGCCGTGGGTCATGAGCAGGGGTATCGCATTGTTATGGCTGGATTTTTGATGAATGAAGTGTAGTTTCCTGCCTTGGATGGGGGCTGTGAAATGATCGAACTGATTCAGTAGAGCTTCCTGCTTGCGCCAGCTGAAACCCTGCTGCCAGTAATTAACCAGCGACTTTAAGTATTGGGAATCGGTACCGTAATGCCAGGGACTGCCTACCTGATCAGGCCAGCGAGTCTGGGATAAGCGATAGTTCAGGTCGGTAAGTATGGAATCATCGACCTTGATGGTAAATGGCTCGATCATTTGTTTGTGTTCCTGACAGTGGCATAAGATTAACTTGTTATTCGGTTTATTTGCAAAGAGCACGCAGATTTATGGTAATAAAACGTAGAGATAAACAAAGGATTTAGGCGATGCAGAGGTTACTTTTAGTGGTGTTTCTAGGCTGCCTGGCCGCGCTGGTCCAGGCTCAGAGCAGCGATGAAGCACGGTTTTTTAGCGGCCAGGACGTATTCAATCTTGAGTTTGGCATGGATCGATCTATTTTTTATGAAGATACTGAGGTTATAAGGCATGACATCACTGTATTATGGCGAAGAAAAACGACAGGAGGACTTGAATCTTTCAACCCAGAATCCTGCGCAATTACCTAAACTCGGCTGGCATCCCGC
>JAPKEK010000444.1 GCA_028822125.1 Pseudomonadales bacterium
ATAAAGCGATCTGGCCAACTTCCCAGCTGAATCATCCCGGGCCGAATAATGGAATCACCCCCAGTTCCTGCTATCAAGCCTGTCCAGCATCACAACCCGTGCGCAGACCAAACCATCATCAACAAAGCTGAACAGTAAAAATAGGCGGCAGACAGAGTTTCTATAATAGTGTTCTTTCCGGCAAAGCCAGAAACCAATGCGCTCTGGGATCGTAGGAATTACTCTCATCCTAACTATAATTGCATTCTGATAACTACCCAGCTTCAGAAGACAAGAGTATAGTATTTAAGCCATATAATGAAATATTAGTCTATTCGGAGAGAAAATGAGTCAACAATACGTGAGTAGCAGTGACGCAGAGCGAAAAGACCTGATCTCAAAAATGAGGGCGGGGGACCGTTCAATATCCAATAAGAAAATCGCCGAAATTTTTGCCATTGATCCTTTCATGGATGCCTACGATCTGGAACTCGATGAGCTGGACCCCTCTCATCCGGCATTATTTGCAAACGACACCTTATGGCCTCACTTTGAACGCCTGCGTAATGATGATCCGGTTCACTTTCACGAAAACTCCATGATGGGTCCGTATTGGTCTGTGAGCAAGTACCAGGACATCATGTACGTAGACTCCCACCATGAATTATTTTCTTCCCAGCAACAAAAAGGCGGAATCGCGCTAGGCGGTATTCGTCAGGATGATCAATATGCGCTGCCTATGTTCATTCAGGAAGATCCTCCCAAGCACGATGCCCAGCGCAAAGTAGTCACACCCATGTTCATTCCTAGACAACTGGCGGACCTGGAACCTTTGATCAGGTCCAGGGCAGGAGAGATCCTGGACAACCTGCCCCGTAACGAGGAATTTAACTGGGTCAAAAAGGTCTCTGTTGAACTCACCGCACAAATGCTGGCAACGCTTTTCGATGTCCCCCAGGAAGACCGACTGAAGCTTATTGAATGGTCGGATACAATTCAGAATCTGGCTGATCCGGAATTTTTTGAGTCAGTAGATGAAGGTTTCCAAACCTTATTTGAGTGCCTGGCTTATTTCCAGGCATTGTACGAGCAGAGGAAAAAAGAGCCACCAAAATTCGATCTTATTTCAATGCTGGCTCATGATGAGTCAACCAATAACATGGAACCCATGGAATTGCTGGGTAATGTCATGCTGCTCATTGTGGGCGGCAACGACACAACCCGCAATTCAATATCCGGCGGTGTGTTGGCACTCAATCAAAACCCCGAAGAATACCAAAAGCTATTGCAGAACCCCGCTCTGGTTCCAAAAATGGTCCCGGAAATTATCCGCTGGCAGACACCCGTTGCGCACATGGCAAGAACAGCGACTCAGGACGTAGAGCTAGGCGGTAAACTGATCAAAAAGGATGACCGGGTCTGTATGTGGTATATCTCCGGGAATCGTGATGAAGATATTATCGATAATGCCAGTGAATTCATTATTGACAGGCACAATCCACGTCAGCACACAGCCTTCGGCTATGGGGTGCATCGCTGCGTGGGTAACCGATTGGCAGAAATGCAGCTAAGGGTGATATGGGAAGAGATTCTCAAGCGCTTCGGAAAAATTGAAGTCACCAGTGAACCCATATTACTTGCTTCCAATTTCATCCACGGCATAAGGGATCTTCCGGTAACCCTGCGCGATTAAATCAAATCATTTAGGCCAATCAACCGAACCATTTATTAGCATAACAAGCGCACTTTCCATACGAGGCTGCGCATTACTAAGAGGAATCATGATGAAGGACTTTTCGGGCAAAGTAGCCGTTATAACAGGTGCGGCAAGCGGTATTGGCCGGGCCTTGACCGAAAAGTGTCTCAATGAAGGTATGCAGGTGGTTATGGCGGATATCGAAGAGCAGGTGCTTGTCGATGCTGCAGAACAATTGCGCAGCCATGGGCACAATTCAATTCTGACAGTAGCCACTAACGTTGCCATCCTGGAACAGATCGAAGCGCTCTGTCAGAAAACGGTTGATCAATTCGGTGAGGTGCACCTGCTTTTTAACAATGCTGGCGTCGGCGGCGGCGGGAATTCATGGCAGGCAACCAGCAAAGACTGGGAGTGGGTAATGGGTGTCAATCTATGGAGCGTCATCCACGGCCTCAGAGTTTTTGTTCCGCAGATGATTAGTCAGGGCAACCATTGCCACATCGTCAATACGGCCTCTGTCGCTGGCCTGCTCGATGGCGTTACCAACGCATCCTATGCCGTAACAAAACATGGTGTCGTTGCTTTAACGGAGATTCTCTTTCGCGACCTGAATCAACAGAATCTGCCCATTGGTTGTTCCGTACTGTGCCCTGGCATCATCAATACCAATATCATGACCAGTGACAGAAACAGGCCTGCAGATCTGGTTAATCAAGAACCAGAAGCGCCACCGAGTGCGGACCAGGAAAGTGCCAGTGCTCAGTTTGCTGCATTTTTACAGCAGGGCATGCCGACCTCGCAGGTGGCTGACATTGTTTTTAAGGGTATTCGTGACGAGACCTTATATATCCAGACCCATGATGACTTCAATGAAGGCATACTGCATCGAGCCCAGAATATCACGACAGCAACCAATCCCCTGCCCAGAGACCTGGCTGGTGATGAATAGCCAGCGGAACTAAAATGACTGAAAATTACATCCTCTATGGCGGTGAGTTGAGCTACTTTACAAGGAAGTTGGAAGCCGCGCTTATATTCTACGGTGCTGATTTTGAATTCAGAGCCAAAACCAACGACAATCGAGAATTACTTGAGCTGCGCTCGGGAACTCACCAGGTCCCTGTTCTAAAAACCCCGGAAAACTGGCTGATTGCAGACACAACGCCAATTTTGACCCTGCTCGATAGTCGATTCCCTAATCGAAGCATGTTTCCGGAAGGCAAGTTAGGTGTCCTGGTTCATCTGCTGGAAGAATATTTCGACGAATGGATCGCCAGAACCATGGTTCATTATCGCTGGCATTATCCCAACAGCGCTGAATTTGCCGCCAATCGTATGGCAGCAGGTAACCTCGAGGCTGCGGCCAGAGTCCTGACATGGGGACCAAAAGCCTGCCGGGCGACCGGTACAGATTCTCAACGGCAAAGACAAGCTGCCGAAGATGAGTATCTGCGCATTCTGGAAACCATGGAAAAACAGCTCACCATAAGCCCCTATCTGCTGGGCGGAAGGCCTACCGCACTGGACTGCGTGGTCCTAGGCGGCCTCAGGGCCCATACCAATATGGACCC
>JAPKEK010000445.1 GCA_028822125.1 Pseudomonadales bacterium
CCAAATCTCACAGCTGTCGCCAACAACACTGGCTACAGCATTCATCGGTTCCATACAAGCATGGGCAAGATAGGGTACGGTATATTGACGCTCTACAACTCGCCATGGTTCAGCACCCCTGCCCGGATCACCGATTATCAGATCGTCATGACTTTCCCCTGTCTCTTTGGCAGCATTAATATCCCGCTGAAATTGAGCAAATATTGCGTCACTGTCGACGTCATCGTTGGATGTTTTTTCCCAGGTGACATCGATACTCGCCAGAGCTGTCATTGCCTGCCAGTATCCCTGTGCTACCACGGCTACCGCGTTACCAAGGTCAACAATCTTCAATACGCCCGGCATGCTCTCTGCTTTTACGGTATCCAGACGACTAATGCTCCCGCCAAATACAGGCGCAGCCGTAATCGCAGCGTATTTCATGCCATCAACGACAACATCAATACCAAATTCCGCGCTACCATCAACCTTAGCGGGTATATCATGGCGCGGTTTGCTCTGCCCCATGATACTGAATTCAGAAACGGCTTTTAGCCTAGGTCGTGCGGGCGGCAGCGTCCGACCCGCCTGCACTGCAAATTCCGCAAATGCAGCCTGCCTGCCCGTCGCTCTGTGTATGATCTTGCCTTCCTTGGTCTGTAGAGTGTCTACCGGAACCCGCCAGGTCAGCGCAGCTGCAGCCAGCAACATCTCCCGGGCAGCGGCACCCGCGACACGCATACCATGCACACCGGTGGCGCGAATACTTGAACTGCCGCCAGTGATCTGTAAATGAAAAGCTTTGGTTAGCTGCATGAACAGACCATCAACGCTCCCCATCAGAACGGCCGGTACTACTGTGTCTCCCAAAATAAACCCTTTACCTAAAGCATAATTTGCAAAACCATCTTCGGCCGGTGCCTCAATGAAACTGACATCTTGCCAATGCGCATCTAATTCGTCAGCCAGCATCTGAGTCAAAGCGGTCTGCGCTCCCTGGCCCATTTCGGAATGTGGCACAATGGCGGTGATCCGATTCTGGGTATCTATTTTCACCCAGGCATTTACCAGCGTTTCACCCTCATCGGCTACGGACCCAGTCAATTCTGCTACCCGATGGCCTGGCCTGATAGCCACACCAATCACCAAAGCGCTACCGCCAATTACGCCTGCTGTAATAAAACCGCGACGAGTCCATTTACCCATTGTGCACCTCCAGGCTGGCATCATAAAATTGCTGGTTGCCATCCGACACGCGTTTTACAGCCGCCTTGATTCTCCCGTACATCCCGCACCTACAGATATTGCCGGCCATAGCCTGGTCAATTTCTTGGTCACTAGGATGATTATTTCTGTCAAGCAAGGCAACGGCGGACATGATCTGACCGGATTGACAATAACCACATTGTGGCACCTGGTGGTCAATCCAAGCCTGCTGGACTGGATGTAAACCCTCGACCGTGGAGAGCCCTTCGATTGTGGTGATCTGCATCTGATCAACAACCTCGATCGGCGTTATACAGGAGCGAATCGGCACACCGTTCAAATGCACGGTACACGCACCGCACTGACCTGCACCGCAGCCGAATTTTGTCCCCGTGAGTGCAAGCGTCTCCCTTATAACCCACAATAGAGGCATATCTAGCGGCACATCCAATTGCTGGAGTTGGCCATTTACAGTCACTGTGATCATCTTAACCTTCCTGTTTTAAGTCCTGTTCTTGAAAACGCGTCCAAACACCGGATGAACCCTTATGAAACCAAAAGTAACATCCAGGCAACCAACGCCTGATCCTGCTAGGTTAGTGTTTCCTTGAAAACCGGCAGCTCCGGGCCTTTTCCTCAAAATACCCCACATCCGCTACCCCACTATCGATCATTTAACGCTTAATACTTAATAACGCTTAACACTTAACACCTATATAGAAGAAAATATTGCGTCTGCCAAAGGCATTTAAAATGCTTCAGCTATCCTCCCTGGCCAATGTTGGAACCAAAGCCAAATATTGCAGACCAGCACTTGTACTGTCTGAAGGCTGGACAGCTCAATAGCAGCGAGCAACCATCGGGGTTGATAAAAACACCACGAATAACCGGATGACCAGCACTACCCGTCTGCGACATATCATATCACTGGCAAGGCAAACCAAGGAGCCTTTGACCTGCCAGGCGACTAATCCACAATGACATTTGAGTAAAACTGCCCTAACCTGGGCACAGGTTATAAACAATACCTGGGTTATTCACTGTCACAGGTCTTTAATCTGTCGCAATATGCAATTCATAAAATAAAACTAAACCCTAATATTCGTCCCCGGTAAGGCTAAGGACCAAATTCGTTATGGATAAAAAATTGTTTTTCCAAGAGCACTGGATAACCATCGAACAAGAACGTCTAGCTCGCTATGAAGACATGTTCGTATTCAGCGCCCATCAGGAGCCTCTGATTGCCTCTCTCAAGCTAAAGAAGGGCTTGACTGTGGCAGATTATGGTTGTGGACCGGGCTTTATGGCAATGGAAATAGCCAGACGCGTGGGACCAACAGGCAAGGTTTATGGGCTAGACATTAACCACCAGTTTCTGGAGAGAGCTGCCCAACGCGGCCGTGATGCAGTTATTACCCATCTGCAATACCTCCACCTGGATGGAGCCAGTCTTGCAGCACATTCACTCGATCGGCTGTTTTGCAAGAACGTATTAGAATATGTACCAGATCTTCAACAAACGCTGACCGAACAGTTCAGTTTACTTAGACCAGGCGGCTTAATCGAAATCATTGATAGCGACTGGGGATTCGTGATCGTCGAGCCCTGGGGTGAAGAGATAACCCGAAAATTTTTTGCCGCCGCCGCACCGGCTTTCAAAGAGCCTCATATCGGACGAAAACTCTACGCGGCTCTGCGGCAAACCGGTTATGAAAAGATTAATGTACAGGTTACAGCAACTGTAGATACTTCTGGCAGCGGATTAGGGGTGATCAAAAATATGGCATCCTACATACGAAAATTTGATGCCCTCCCGGGGCAGCAGCGAAGGCAAATGCTCGCTGAACTGGAACAGGCCATTACCGACAAGACTTACTGTTTTGTTCTTCCTCAGTTCGCCATAACAGCCATCAAACCTGAGCGTATGACCCAATAGACTTTCCTGACTATCCTTGAAATAACACTTATCAACACAGTAGTCGCACTCACGTTCATTAAATTCAGCGTGAACTGAAAACACTTAACGGCACTTTTTGTTATTCGGTAAAAATTCGTTTCTGAAAG
>JAPKEK010000446.1 GCA_028822125.1 Pseudomonadales bacterium
CGTCGACCGGCAAATGGGCCTGCCACAATGGTCTGACCTGGGCATGTTCCTGCAAAGTTTTATGCTGCTAGCCAAGGAAGCAGGACTCGACACCTGCGCCCAAGAGTCCTGGGCAGCAAAACCTAGGACTGTCAGCGAATTTGTTAAGGCGCCGGATGAACTCAGATTGTTTTGCGGCGTGGCCATTGGTAAAGCAGATCAGGAAGCACCTGTTAACGATCTGGTCAGCGAACGCGAGCACCTTGAGAATTTCACGACTTTTGTCGAATAACCCAGTTTGCTCCCTGAGTGAGTATTGGTGAGGAAGGAACCAGCCTGTCTTGCCGTCCTGTCCCCAGTTATCTTACCGCCAACATCTGCTATCGCCGATACTTTGAGCCTATAAAGTATCGCTGACAGGCACCCGCCTGACCTGATCCGTCCTTACAAATTCGAGTCTTACTGAGCCGTTTCAATTTTCTTGGCCCCGGCACGGCATATGAAATACGCTTGACTCAACTACTGTATATATATACAGTTATTTACCTATTAAAAGTCACTCCCCGTATGACCGAGATATCTAAATTACAGCAACTTATGCAGGAAACCGGGCTGTGGCGAGCGAATCACCTGCCCCCATCATTGGCCAAAGGAATTCCAACCGGATTTCCCGAACTGGACCCGTGGCTGCCCGATAACGGTTGGCCCAGAGAATCAGTTACCGAACTGCTATACCCTTATTCGGGCATAGGCGAACTGAGATTATTAGCACCTGCTTTAGCCTTACTCAGCCAACAACAGAGCCGTTGGATCGCCTGGATTGGTTCACCCTACATACCCTATGCCCCGGCTCTGATCCAGGCAGGTATCAAGATAGAAACCATCCTTATCATCAGGCCAAAATCAACAGCAGATCAGTTATGGGCAATAGAAAAATCTCTGGCGTCGGGTGCCTGCAGCGCCGTACTTGCCTGGCCAGATAAGGGTATACAATCAAAGCATATCCGCCGCCTGCAACTGGCCTGTAAGGCAGGCCAAAGCTGGGGGCTGGTATTTCGCTCCGACAAAGCAGCGGAACAGTCATCACCGGCACCATTACGATTACAACTGCAACCCGGCAGAAAAAGTAATTTATCAAAAAAATCAGATATTTGTGTGACCATTATAAAGCGTCCTGGAGGGTGGGCTTCAGGTCCCATCGATATTCAGTATAAAGGTGACTTAGACTTACGCAGGCCGCACGCCCCTGTCACCACTATTCAAAAAGCCTCTTCACCACGGAAATTTCAATACCGACAGGCAGTAATTGACACCAGGGCCGGCTTGGCCTGGCCAGGCCAGACCGGGCCAAACTTTAATCCATTCCAGCCTGGGCAATAGCTTTGATAGAAAACAATAAAGCAATCAATCAATACCATAGAATGATCAGCAACACACCTAAGCAAAGACTATGGCTCTGTCTCCACTTCTCCAGGCTTCCCCTGGAAGTATTCAGCCGCTCAATAGCAGAGCCTTCAGCCCATAAAGAGCCCTCAGAGCACAAAGAGCCTTCAGCTCATAAAGAGCCCTCAGCGAACAAAGAGCCCTCAGCCCATAAAGAACAAAAAAAGCCGTTGGCTAACAACTTCGAAGCGTTGATAACCCCCGTCTCTATTACATCAGCTGGTCGTATCTTTATGAGTAATACAGCAGCCTGTGCAGCAGGAATAGAAACCGACAGCATTGCCAGCAGTGCGCACGCTATTTGCAACAACCTAAAATGTATTGACCGAAATGAAGAAAAAGAAACCCGGGCATTACTACAACTCGCCCACTGGGCTTATCAATTCACCCCCAATGTCGCCGTAAGGGAACCTCACTGCCTACTGCTTGATATCACTGGCTGCCTTGCCCTGTTTACCGGGCTTGCCAACCTGAAGGAGCAGATCACTGAAAATTTAATCCCGCTTGGGTACAGTGCAGCGATAGGTGTTAATGTAACACCGCTAGCAGCGTTAATGAGTGCAGAAGCGGGCATTAAAGACAATATCGAGAAAAGCCCGGCAGAGGTCCTTGGTCAGGTCAGCATTCATTATTTACGCATTGAACTAAAAATTATCAGTCAGTTACAACGGATGGGCATACAAACCCTAGAAGATCTCTTCAAATTACCCCCATCCGGGTTAAACCGCCGCTTTGGCAGCAACTTAGACCAGTGCTTATCAAAACTGAAGGGGCTGATACCGGATCCCCAGAAATTTATCCCTCAAAAAGTTTCATTCCGATCCGAATTAAATTTCATGACCGATATCAGCAATCTGCAATCACTGCTCTTTCCAATGAAACGACTCATCGGCGAATTCTGTGGGTTTACCCAAAACCGACAGTTATACGCCCATAGTTTTACGATAGAGCTCACCCACCGAAGCCATCCTGCAAAGGAAATCACGATAGACCTGGCAAAACCGGATAACGACCAGGATATGTTCCTGGCATTGACCCAATTACAACTGGATAGAATCCATGACATGCCAGAAGTCGACAGCCTGGCACTGAAATCAACTCAATTCTGTCCTGCTAAAGCCAGGACAGCCCCGCTGTTTCCGGAAGATCCTGGTTCTACCTTTGAAGTCATGGAGCAGAATAAAAATTCAGCTTATCTACTCAACATACTGACAGCCCGATTAGGGCACGATACCTGTTTCTGTCTGGCCATAGGCAATGACCACAGACCGGAAAAAACCTGGCAGGCTACCCAGGTAAAAAAGGTTCGCAGCAATACCATAACCCAGGACCCTGTTATAGCAACCAGGCCCCTGTTTCTGCTTGACCAACCTAAAAAATTATACCATCACGCCGATAGATCATCACTTAACAGCTTAGGACTAATACAAGGTCCGGAGAGGATCTGTTTTGGCTGGTGGGACGAAAATGGCTTCAGCAGAGATTACTATATCTGCCAGCACAGCAATGGGGCTATTTACTGGATTTACTACCAGGATTATGAATCCGAATGGTATCTGCATGGATTATTTTCGTAACCCTGCTGGCAATTAACCGCAGATCATGGAAAATAACTATCATTATTATTAGGGACCTTCACAATGTCAGACTTATATGCAATCGAAGTAGAAACTATTACAGGTGAAACAATTTCTTTAGCAGAATTTAAAGATCAGGCCCTACTGATCGTAAATCTGGCCAGCCAGTGAGGCATGACTCCACAGTACGCAGGTCTGCGTACACTGCACGAAGAAAACAAGGACGATGGATTTACG
>JAPKEK010000447.1 GCA_028822125.1 Pseudomonadales bacterium
CCCGCCTTGTTCAGGTGAAAACATTGAGCAGCTATTTTCTTGGCCAGATTGAATTCGTTCACGCCTCGGACAGGGCCCGATGAATTGTCTATGCCAGACGAGACGCACAACTGAAATTCAACTTGGGTATGAACATGAAACGGCTGATTTGTTTACTGTGTACTGTTTTATTAACAACCTGTGCGAGCGTTTATCAGCAGGTAACGGCGGCGCCCTATCGTGTGCAAGAAAATGCAGTGAATTATCTGCACTGGCAACCCCTGGCCGGGCAGTATGCGCTCAGCCCGGTGGCGGGCGCAGACCCTGAAACGTTAGAGCAGTTAAGCGCAGATTACGGTCGAGATCAGAACGCAGTTTGTAGAGGTAATCAGGTTATCGAAAAGGCCGATCCAGGTAGTTTCAGGTTCCTCAATGAATTTTATGCTGTGGATAAAAGCCATGCGTATTTTGATGGCCTTATGCTCATGAGCTCAGATTCCGATACCTTTGCGGATTTAGGAGATAGCTGGGCAAAGTATAAGTCGAACTATTACTATGCGGCCGTCAAGCTCAAGTTCTGCGATAGGGCTTCATTTGAGATTATCAAGCCTTTCAAGGGTAGAGACAGTGACTGTTATTTTTTTATGGGCGTAAAAGTTGCCATCGATGATATTGATTCCCTGGTTGTTCTTTCTTCCTCCTATGCAAAAGATAAGCGCTATGTTTACTGGGGAAGGTATGTTGTAGAAGGCGCAGATCCAAAAAGTTTTGTGGTTAAAAACGCATCTTCAATATCGATAGCAAAGGATAAGCGCTTCTGCTATGCAGCAGCCAGAAAACTGAATTGCGCAGCGCTAAATAAAGAAGCTCAGCAATTTTGTGGCTGTTAACCCTGGCAGCGACCGCTATTAGTCGTTGGTCGATAACGCTCTTGTGAGCACAGACTTATGTGCGCAGGATGACCTGAACACAGCTGCCTGGATACGCTGATCCTGTAAGGCCTTTAATAACGATCTTGATCGAAGGTGCAGTTCCTTGCTGGTGTCAGGCAACCTGTTATAGTCCAGATGCAAGTGATAGGAGAGTGCTTTTTCACAGTGACAGGATTATGCTGGATCTAGCAGTAAGTGAACATAAACTAAAGTATGCGCATAGGAGAAGATGATGCTGAGTCTATCGATACCCGAACATGTAGAGCCGATCAGGCAGAAAGTCCTGTCCTTTATCGAACAGGAAATTTATCCCGTTGAAAGTGAATTGCTTGAAGACAAAGTTAGTTCTCGCCGTGGTCAGTTAATGAAGGACCTGATGCAGAAAGCCAAGGATGCAGGGTTATGGGCGCTGGGACATCCGGAAGAAATTGGCGGAGGTGGCCTGCCTTTTATGGACTATGTGTTCGTCAATGAGGTGGTCGGGCGCTCTGAAATAGCGACTGTGGCATTGGGGACACATTCGCTCCAGGATTCGATCATGCTGCATCGCTATGCCAGTGATCAGTGGCGTGATGCGTACCTTAAACCGCTGGTTGACGGAGAGGTGTTTCCGAGTTTTGGAATGACCGAGCCGGATGTGGCCAGTTCCGATCCAACCCAACTGCAGACCAAAGCTGAACTCGATGGCGATCAGTGGGTGATTAATGGCCGGAAATGGTTTACCTCGGGCGCAGGCAATGCCGCGTACACGACAGCAATGGTCAGGACAGAGTTTGACGCGCCAGACCATGCTGCTTTCTCTATGATCGTGGTGCCCACCGATACCCCGGGCTATAACATCATCCGCGATGTCAAAGTCATGGGCCAGGCCGACGGCCATTATGAGGTGGTTTATGACAATGTCAGAGTTCCCAAAGATAACCTGCTGGGGCCGCGAGGCCAGGGTTTCAAGATCGCCCAGGACCGACTGGGCCCAGGCAGGATATTTCATTGCATGCGCTGGCTGGGTCAGGCGCAGCGGGCATTTGATCTAATGTGCAACAGGGCTAATAATCGCGTTGCTTTTGGCAAACCTTTGGGCCAGCATCAGCAGATCCAGAAGTTTATCTTTGATACCGCAGCGGAAATTCAGGCTTCAAGGCTACTCACCCTGCATGCTGCGCAGAAGATTGATCAGGGCGACGAGGCCCGCATCGAAATTGGCTTGATAAAGGTTTATGGCGCCTCCATGCTGCACAACGCCATTGATCGAGCGATCCAGGTACACGGTGCTCTTGGGGTTACCGAGGATACCCCGCTGGAGCGGATGTATCGGCATGCAAGATACGCCAGAATCTATGATGGCGCAGATGAGGTTCATGTAATGAATACTGCCCGTAGAATCCTACGTACCTACGGTAGCGGCAGCACTTTTGATTTTGGTCTGCGTTAGTGGGCAGGCTTGATCATAAAGTCTGCCTGATTACAGGCGCAGCTAGAGGGCAGGGCGCGGAAGAGGCCAGGTTGTTTTCCGATGAAGGCGCGGTGGTGTGGATGTGCGATGTGCTAGACGATCTGGGACAGCCCCTGGCCCGTGACCTTGGAGCGCAATACCGTCATCTTGATGTCACCGATGAAATTGCCTGGCAGGAATTAATCCGTGAAATTGTGGCAACTTCGGGAGCGATACACGGTCTTGTCAATAATGCAGCTATTTTCAGGGTTGGCAGACTGAAAACAACCTCAACCGAAGAATTCCAGCAGGTCATGCAGGTTAACACCCTGGGTGTATTTCTGGGTATGAAAACCGTAGCCGAGCCTATGACAGCATCAGGTGGTGGTGCTATTGTTAATATCTCTTCAATGGCAGGGCTGCGTGCCTCGGTCGGTTCATTTGCCTATGGCGCTTCCAAGTGGGCGGTTACTGGTATGACCAAGACCGCGGCAGTTGAGCTGGCGAGGAAAGGGATTCGAGTGAATTCAATTCATCCAGGTCTGATCGAAACACCGATGGTGGAAGACGTGCCGATCAATAAGGAAGGTATTATCAGGAGAACACCGCTGGGCCGCATAGCACAGGCTAGGGAAGTTGCCCAGATGGCATTGTTTCTAACCAGCGATGAGAGCTCCTACTCAACCGGCTCAGAGTTCATTATTGATGGTGGCTTAAATGCCCTTTAGGTAGTAGCGCTGGCGTTGTTGCACAAAAAACGAGCGCCCTTCAGCCTCGATCATGTGACCGTGCAGCGATGGTACCGTGGCGAGCAGCCAGCAAGGATAAAATCAGAATCAAGACCGTTTGAATCAACCTGCTAAGCAGGTCGAAAAATCTC
>JAPKEK010000448.1 GCA_028822125.1 Pseudomonadales bacterium
TGACCGGGTCATTGAATCTGATCGGCTATGCAGCACAGGCCGGCATTGATCAGTTCGTATTTTCCTCATCCGCTGCGGTCTACGGCAACCCCAGAACTGCGGTCATCGACGAGACCCATCCTATTGCGCCGATCAATCCTTATGGCAAGAGTAAGGCCATGGTTGAAACCATGCTGGCCGAGAGCGCCAGAGCAAACGGCCTACGCGCTATGGCCCTACGCTATTTTAATGCGGCAGGGGCAATGCCCGTCTGTGGCCTCGGCGAGGCGCATGATCCCGAGACGCATTTGATCCCCAATGTCCTGAAATCGCTACTGGCGGCGGCTGACGCGAACCCGGGTGATGCTGCTGTAAAAATTTTTGGTGATGATTATGACACCCCGGATGGCACCTGCATTCGAGATTATGTCCACGTCTCGGACCTTGCCCAGGCTCATGTCTCAGCTTTGCGTTATCTCAAAGGCGCTGCGGGGGCTCAGGCAGTCAATCTTGGCACTGGCAGGGGTTATAGTGTGCTGGAAATCATTGAAACCTGTCAGCAGGTTACCGGAAAGGAGATTCAACGTGTCATTGAATCCCGGCGGCCAGGAGACCCTGCTGTGCTGGTCGCTGATAACAAGCTGGCCGGTGAACTACTGGACTGGCTACCGCAACGAGCCTTGACGGATATCGTCAGTCACGCCTGGCAGTGGCATCAGATGTCATCATGAAGGGCATCCTTTTACCTGGTATTGGCCAGGTAAAAGGACGGCTTCATGCGGTTCATTCTTTCTTTGCTGATGTAAATTGCGCTAACCTGTCAACAGATCAAGCGCCTTGGGTCCGGAATCCGGGATTTGCATGTGGGTCCTGAGCTAAATGCGGCGGTCGACGTGCCGGTTGCCATGCTGGCACTTGCGCAGGGCCTATCGTCGCCTGAGAGGAATGAGAAAATGAAATTCAGTCTATCCGCTGCAGTCAGCGAAACAGTCGTCTCTTTCAGGCGTGTTTTTGCACTTGCTATCATGCTGGTTGTGATAGCAGCCTGTACGGAGCCGGTTGAACCCACGGCCATACCTTCTGATAAAGGCGTAGCTAAAGCTGGTTTCACGCGATTGCAGGCTGACCAGCCCCTGGCATACACGTCGCCTGTACACCCCTTCATGGCGCAGGCAGGGCTGAATTCCATGCATGGTGATAGCTATAATTCGGATGTTCACGCCGTTGCTGGCCCGCAAGGGCTTAATACCACCATCCTATCCAGGGTTGGCAGCCAGGCGCCTGGCGGGATGTGCGCGACAACAACGTTTAGCAGCGACGGCAAGCTAATTACCTTGTGTGCCAGCATGATGGGTTTTCGCATCAATTTACTGGAGCCTAGAACCCTCAGGCTGTTAGCCGAATATAGTTTGCCGTTGCGATCATCGAGCTACCGTGCGCTGCTTCATCTTGATCGAAGCATTATCATGGAGGACACCTCGGGGGCCTATTTTTACCTTGATCATGAGGACAGGGTGGTGATGGCTGACAACAAGCAGATTATTCATCGCATTGCCTATCGCCAAACCGGCCGGGATAGCTGGGAGTTCTATCAGGAAGAAAGCTGGGACCTGAGTGCGACTATTCCCAGCGACTGCCTGAGGCCCAACAATCCTTTTCCGGCGGGTGAGTGCGATCCCATTACGGCGGTCATGCCAGATTATAGTGGGTTAATCTGGTGGGTAACGCGGGCAGGAAGGGTAGGCACTTTAGGCAAAGCGTCAGGCGCGTTAAATATGATTCAGCTGGCTGATGAAGAGATCCAGAACGGTTTTGCTGTCGCACAAGACGGCGTCTATATTGTCTCTGATAAGGCGATGTACGCTTTTAGGGCTGCGCCTTCCGGATTGCCAGAGGTTATCTGGCGGGAACCCTACGACAGAGGTTCGGCTCGAAAAGTAGGCAGCATAAACCAGGGCAGTGGTACCGCGCCTACGCTGCTGAGTAATTATGTGACCATTACCGATAATGCCGACGGCAGGATCAATCTGCTTGTGTACAGGCGACAGTTAGGCGCGTCTTCTGAGCGACTGGTCTGTAAGGTGCCATTGTTCAGCGAAGGGCATTCGGCAGCAGAAAACTCCATGATTGCATTTAACCGGTCCATTATTCTTGAAAATAATGCCGGCTATACCAGCGTCTTCGGTGAACATGACTGGGCTACAGCCGGTGGCGGCATCGTCAGGGTTGATGTGCGAGAAAACGAAAGTGGCTGCGATATTATATGGCAGTCAAGCGAGCGCGCACCGTCTGTTGTACCAAAACTGGCGCTGTCAACGGGCATTGCCTACTTTTATAATTTCATGCCAGCCGAGGACGGAACGATCGCCTGGTACCTAATGGGGCTGGATTACGTTACGGGCGAAACATTATTCAAAATTCACACTGGCAATGGTAAGAATTTTGATAATAACTGGGCGCCTATTACCCTGGGCTCGGATGGTACCGCCTATGTCGGCACCTCTAAGGGGCTTCTAGCCATCTACGATGAAATCTGACATCTGCCAAGGTTCTAAGCGGGCAGCTAAATTGTATCCGTATACGCGGCTATATCGCGTGGAGTTTGTCGATGGTATCTTCCGTAGACCGGCTGAAAGACTCTGCCGAGGCGTTCTAAACCCCGTCTGGTCCCATAGTTAGGCTGGCTTGTGAGCAGTTAGCGGTTCGACAAATAGCACTAGTCGTCTAAGAATGGGTCTATAAATGATAAAATGCGTAATAAATTCGCTTTAAGCTTTCAGTTTGCGTAAATACAGTTGACAAAAAATACGCGACTATAAGAGACTTCAGTTTGTAGTGCAGAGTTGTAGAGCAGAGTTGTAGGGCAGAATCTGGATACGTCTCAATGCGAAGTTGGGGACGATACTGACAGGCGGACAACCGCGTTGGGCAGTCAGGGCTTTACAACTCATTATTTGGTGAAAACTCAGGGAAGGTGAAAGGAAATGGCAAAAACTGAAGATTATGGTCTTGGTAGTTTTACCTACCCTAGGGGTTGGTTCATGATATCAAGCTCTGCGGCGTTGACTGATGTACCGCTTGCATTAACATTTTTTGGTCGTGATTTTGCCTTGTATCGTGGTCACAGCGGCGCAGTGGTATTGATGGATGCTTACTGTCCGCATATGGGCACGCACCTGGCTAAGAATACCACCTCGTATGTGGTTATCGATGGCCAGATCGAAGGCGATTCTATTCGC